>CAJWKB010000019.1 GCA_913042065.1 uncultured Alphaproteobacteria bacterium
GTCCTGATCCAGAATGGCGGCACCGACGGGAAACTTTGAATAGGGTGCATAGGCGCGGCCAATGGCTGCAATCGCTGCCCTGATCAGTGCCTCTTCCGCCATGCCTATCGCTCCTTGATATAGGGCTCGCCGATGGCACGTGGCGGTATCGCTTTGCCGACAAATCCGGCAAGAAGGATCACTGTCAGCAGATAGGGCAGTGCCAGAATGAGATCGACCGGCGCCTGCCCGATCAGCGGCAGCTCAACCCCCTGAAGCCGTGATGCGACGGCCTCGAGGAACCCGAACAGCAGACAGGCCAGAAGCGCGCCGCGTGGCTGCCATTTGCCGAAGATCATCGCGGCGAGCGCGATATATCCCTTGCCAGCCGTCATCTCGCGGACAAAGCCGCTGCCATGGGCGGTTGATAGATAGGCACCGGCAATTCCGCACAGAACGCCAGCGATTATCAATGCCAGATAACGTGTGTTAGCCACGGAAACACCGGCACTGTCTAAGGCCTCAGGTTTTTCACCCACGGCCCGAAGACGCAGACCAAAACGCGTCCGTGTCAGGATGAAAGCTGTGAATAGCACGGCGGCAAGCGCCACCCAAACAAGAATATTATGTCCAGAAATTATTTCACGATAAATTGGGCCGATAAGAGGCAGGCTGCCAAGCTGTTCTGCCAGCGGCAGCTCGATCGGTCGAAACCGCTCGGCGCGGGCAAGGTTGGGGGTTTGTCCGCCCTGCTGAAACATCGCGATGCCGATAGTGACGGTCAACCCTGATGCCAGAATGTTGATCGCAAGGCCGCTGATCACCTGGTTGCCACGCAGCGTGATCGAGGCCAGCCCGTGCAACAGACCCAGCAGCACAGAAACGCCGATTGCCGCTACCAAACCGGCAAGCGCCGAAGAGGTCAGGGCTGCCACTGCGGCAGCGGCAAACGCCGACATTAGCATTTTGCCTTCAAGTGAAATATCGATTATGCCAGATTTTTCCGAGAAGATGCCTGCCATCGCACACAGTATCAGTGGCGTTGCCACGCGAAGCGTAGCATCGATGGTGAGCAGAAACTGCAGCCACAAATCAGTCATCCAACCCCCCACTGGCGATGCGTGGTGCCAGCAGCAATCCCAGAAGATGCGCCAATGGTCGGTTGAACATATAGGCAAGCCCACCGGAAAACAGGATGATCAGACCCTGGATCAGTAGAACCATCTCCCGCGTGATCGTCGAAAATTCGAAATCGAGCTCAGCGCCACCCTGATAGAGGGCACCAAACAGGAGACTTGCAAGAATGATTCCGACAGGATGGTTGCGCCCCATCAGCGCAACAGCAATGCCGGTGAAGCCATAGCCAGAGGTAAAGCCGAGAATTGTACGGTGCTGGACACCAAGGATTTCATTGATTGCCATCATGCCGGCAAGCCCGCCGGAAATGGCCATCGTGATGATGATGATGGCGCTCACCGGAATGCCAGCATATTCGGCAGCGTCCGTGCTGTGACCCGTCGCCCGGATGGCATAGCCAAGGCGCGAGCGCCAGATCAACATCCAGACCCCGACACAGGCCAGCAGCGCGACGACAAAGGACAGGTTCAGTGGCGAGCGCGCCATCTCCATACCGAGGGCGTTGGCGATATCATGGATGAACGGCAGTTCTGCATTTGGCGAGAAGGATCGTGTTTCAGGCGACATCTGCCCCGGTGCCTTCAACCGTCCAGCCAGCAGCCAGACCATGATCGAGGCTGCGAGAAAATTGAACATGATTGTGGTGATGACGATATGGCTGCCCCGCCTAGCCTGCAGATAGCCCGGAATGGCGCCCCAGACAGCACCAAAACCGGCCGAGGCCATGATCGCCAGCGGCACCAGGACAAGCGCTGGCAGCATGCTGTCGAACATCAGGCAGACCAGTCCGGCTCCCAGCCCGCCAAGATAGGCCTGCCCCTCGCCACCGATGTTGAACAACATGGCATGAAAGGCGACAGCAACGGCAAGGCCGGTGAAAATGAAATTTGTTGCGTAATACAGTGTGTAGCCAAGCGAGCCTTTATAGACAAAGGCACCCTTGATCATCACCATCATCGCCTCGAACGGATTCTCACCGATGACGGCGACGACGATACCTGAGACGACCAGCGCAGCAAGGACATTGATCAGCGGGATCAATCCAACATCCGCCCAGCGCGGCAAGGCATGAGGCGGGGTCATGATTTGGCTCCCATCTGTGATGTGGTCACGCCATCGTCGGCACCAATGCCAGCCATCATTAGGCCAAGCTTTTGCTCGTCAGCCTCATTACGCGCCAGCTCGCCAACAATCTGGCCATTATTCATCACCAGAATTCGATCAGACAAGCTCATGATCTCGTCAAGCTCAACCGAAACCAGAAGAATCGCGCAGCCCCTATTGCGCAGGGCAATCAACTGTTTGTGGATGAACTCGATCGCGCCGATATCGACGCCACGTGTTGGCTGGCCGACCAGAAGTAGTTTTGGCTGCGTGGAAATCTCGCGTGCCAGAACGATCTTCTGTTGATTGCCACCGGAAAAATTGGCGCTTGCCAGTTTGGGAAGCGGTGGGCGAATGTCAAAATCCTGCATCCGGTCGGCACAATTTGTCTCAAGTTCCGACGGGCTTAACCACCATCCCCCGTTTTGCTCATCGCCGCTGCTATAGCCAAGAATCATCGATTCAGCTGCTGAGAAGGGCAGGATGATCCCGCATTTGTGGCGGTCCTCGGGGACGTGGGCCACCCCAAGACTGCGCAGCTGTGCCGGATCGGACGGCTGTTGTGAGGTGATCTCGCTTGTGCCCACTCGAAAAGAACCACCAGTTGGCGCGGTGATTCCAGAGAGCACATCTAGCAATTCGGATTGCCCATTGCCCGAAACCCCGGCAATGCCGACAATCTCACCTTCCTGCAGCGTCAGGGAAATGTCCTTCAGCTGATCAATGCCATTTGCTGTGGTCAGACATAGGTTCTGTGCCTGCAGAACAGGCACACCTGGCTTTGCCAGCGTGTGATCGACCTCCAGCAGTACCTTGCGGCCAACCATCAATTCGGCCAGCTCGGCTGGAGATGTCTGGGCGGTTTCTAGATGCGCCACCATCTCGCCGCCACGCATAACCGAAACATCATCGGTAATTGCCATAATTTCTTTCAGCTTATGGGTGATCAGCAGGATTGTGACACCCTGTTCGCGCAGCGCGCGCAGGATCTCGAAAAGCTGTTCGGTTTCCTGTGGGGTCAGGACACCTGTAGGTTCGTCGAGGATCAGAATTTCAGCACCGCGGAAGAGCGCTTTCAGAATCTCGACGCGTTGTTGCAGACCGACAGGCAGATTTTCGACAATCATGTCGGGATCCACCGCCAGACCAAAATCCTCGGATAGTTTGCTCAATGCGCTTCGGGCTTTCTGGGCGCCGGCTTCAACGCTCAGGCTGCCCTCATGGCCGAGCATGACATTTTCCAGAACGGTAAAATTGGGCACCAGCATGAAATGCTGATGAACCATACCGATTCCTTTTAAAATGGCATCGGCCGAATTACGAATTGTAGTGATTTCTCCATTGATGCTAATCAGTCCGCTATCGGCGGCGTAGAATCCATAGAGAATGCTGACAAGGGTGGATTTTCCAGCGCCATTTTCCCCGATGATACCGTGAATATGGCCAGACACGACCTCCAGGTTGACGTCCCTGTTTGCATGAACGTCACCGAAACTCTTATTAATAGCGGATAATTCAATAGCCAACGGCGGGGTTGAGTCACCGTTGGCCATTTGTGACGAATGGGTCATCACGTGATTACAGGGGATGAAGCCTTAGTATGGGCAGCTCTCATCACTGAAATAATCATGAACTTTCACCTTGCCCGAGATGATGTCGGCCCGTGCTGACTCAATGGCAGCCTTCATGTCGTCGGTGACAAGACTCGCATTGTTCTCGTCAAGCGCCCAGTCGACGCCGCCCTCGGCAAGTCCGAGAACATGGACACCGGCCGAGAAATTGCCATTCTTGACATCCATGAAGGTCTCATAGGCAGCAACATCAACGCGCTTGAGCATTGAAGTCAGAACGCTGCCAGGTGCCATGCCGTTCTGGTTCGAGTCAACGCCGATGGCCAGTTTGCCGGCATCAGCCGCCGCCTGAATCACACCAGCACCTGTTCCGCCGGCTGCGTGGTATACAACATCTGCACCGCGATCGATCTGCGACTGGGTGAGCTCGGCACCTTTGGCTGGATCATTCCATGCGGACGGGGTTGTGCCGGTCATGTTTTGATATACTTCCGCGTTGGCGTTGACCGATTTTACACCGCCGACATAGCCACAGCCAAACCGACGAATCAGGCCAATATCCATGCCTCCGACAAAACCAACCTTACCTGTCTTTGATGCTTTCGCTGCGGCAACGCCAACAATGTAGCTGCCCTCATGTTCCTTGAAGGCGTATTGGCGTAAATTTGGAGCGTCAAGCCACGAAACATCAATTATTGAGAATTTCGTGTCAGGAAATTCTGCGGAAACTTTTGAGATAGCATCTGCCTGAGCAAAGCCTACACCCAGAACAATGGTGGCACCACGTTCTGCCATGCGGCGCATTGCCTGCTCGCGCTGGGTTTCGTTGGTGACCTCAAATTCCATCACCTCGATTCCGGTTTCGTCGGTGAATTTCTTCACCCCATTATACACACCCTCATTGAAGGATTTGTCAAACTTGCCGCCCATGTCGTAGATAACAGCGGGCTTCATGTCTGCGGCAACAGCCGTTGTGCTGACAGCTATTGCAGCTGCAGCGATCATAGTTTTGATACGCATCATCATTTACTCCCTTTATGACGCAGTCTTCGGTTTCAGGCCAATTTCTTTCAGTCGTTCTTGAAGATAATCATCGGCCGTTGTGCCCGGTTTCAGTAACACCTCGGGCCGCGGATGCAAAAACATCGGCATAGAGTAGCGCGATTGGTTCTGCTTGGCATCTGGATTTATTACCCGATGCGTTGTTGATGGGTAATAATTGTCGCTGGCCATTGCCAGCATATCACCATTGTTAATAGTAATCATGCCGGCGTCACAGGCAATATCATGCCATTTGCCAGCTGCATCCTTTGCCTGCAGGCCGGGTTTGGACCCGGACAGCAGCAGGGTGATCAGATTTATATCCTCATGCGCCGCTGCCCGGATCGCGTCGGGTTCAGCATCTTCAACAGGTGGATAATGCAGAATGCGAAGCAGGCTCTGGTTGCTGTCCGCCATCATCTCATCGAGCGGCAGGGAAAATTCTCCACGTATGTCTTCTGGTGTTTCTCTCTGGATCCAGGACAGCAACTCCACCCCCAGCGCCTGAAGGTCGGCATAAATGGCCTCGGTCGCCGCGCTGAGCGCGTCTGGAAGGGGTGAATTCGGGTAGATGTGAAAGAATTCCTTCAGGTCCTTTGTAGTTGAATCCTTAGCATTTTCCGAGCGAAAGGCGAAATAGCCGTCATGGCGCGGTGGTTGCACCGCATAGATGAATTTATCCTCGCTAGCAAAAAAATGACCCCATCTGTCATAGATATCGGCAATTCGGTCTGCCGAAATGGGATGGTTGGCCAGAACGGCGAATCCAGTGTCCCGCAGCGATCTGTGCAGGTAGGCACTGGCGGCGGGATCCTTATAATCAACAGTCTCAACATTCATCGTCTAACCAGCCTTTCTCATCTCAAAAATGCTATCGGCATTCGCAACAAGCCCCAGGAATTTTTCCCGCGCGGCCACATTATCGACGCTTGTGGCAACCTTGACTGGACGCCGACCTTTTCCCTCATATAATCTGGTGCGTCCAATCTCCTCACCTTTGCATACCACCGCCATCGGTACCACCTCAAAGCCAAACAGATGTGCGTCGGTGGTGGCTAGAATGGCCGAGGGATCATGCATGAAACAGGATCTGATACCGGTTTTGCTCTGATGAAAATCAAAATAGAAATTGGCCGCTTCGCTTAGAAATCCGCCGATGTATGGCGATTCACTTGCAAGAAACGCAAAATCATCCGGCGTACACTGGGTGCGTTCGGTAACATCGAGTCCAATCATTGTTAGATCCCAATTTGCCGCAAAAACCTGGTCCGCAGCGTCTGGGTCATTCCAAATATTAGCCTCAGCGCAGTCAGAAACATTGCCATGATATGCATATGAGCCACCCATGATGACAATAGATTTAACATTCCTCACTATATTCGGATCGAGTTGCAACGCCCTTGCAAGGTTAGTTAGTGGACCAACAGCACAAATAGTAATTTCGCCGGGCGCTGCAGCGCAGCTCTCGCATAGGAATTGTGCTGCCGAGCGAGTGTCAGCAACACCTTTGGGTGTGGCTGCGGGGATCGTGCCAAACCCTTCTGTGCCATGTACAAAATCTGCTGGTGGTTCGGGTGCGCGAATCAGCGGCACAAGCTCACCAGGCGCGACGATTGTTTTATAATGTGCCATTTCGGCCAGTCGCAAGGCGTTTCTTGTTGCTTTGTGTGTGGTCACATTGCCGAAGATGCTCGTCAAGCCAATAACGTCAATTCGTTGGTCTGCAAAGGCCATGTGAATTGCCATCGCATCATCAATTCCGGGATCGGTGTCGATTATAATTTTATGTTGCATGAAATTCCAACCTAGCTGTCAATGAGTTTCAGCGAAAGCTAGTACATTTGCGCGCAAGGGGGTGGCTGTTGCTGCACCTGCCTTGGTGACCTGCATCGCGGCCGCAGCGCTCGCTAGGCGGAGTGTTGTCTTAACTCTCTCGCCGGCGGCAATTCCGGCAAGGAAATAACCGAAAAAGCAGTCACCCGCACCGGTTGTGTCCACTGGTTCAATGGTAAATGCGGGCTGATGAGCCTGTCCTTCCAAGCCAAAGTAGAAGGCCCCTGCACTGCCACGCGTGATCACAAGGTGTGCGAGGTCAAGCTCCTCTGGCTTTTTACCGCTCGCTGCGGCAAGCGCCGCTGCCTCACCTTCATTGATGATTAACAAATCGCAATGCGGCAGAAGCGCCAATGCAACATGTGCCTCAAAGGGCGCAGCGCTGTAGGCAACTTTCAACCCCCTCGCCTTTGCAGCTTTGGCAAATTCAAGGGTGCCATTAGTTTCGTTCTGCAACAACACCCAATCCACTGGTTCAGCACCATTGAGTGCGGATAGTGCCTGGTTAATGTCAATCGCGCGATTGGCACCCGGATGAAGAAGAATCTGATTCTCGCCCTCCTCATTGACGGTGACGATGGCATGTCCGGTTGGCAATTGACTTTCCTGAACAAAAGTCATGTCGACGCCGTATTGTGCCATTGTAGTAAAAAGCCAACCATCGTTTGGGTTAGCTGCGCCGATATGGCAGATTTTTGCACCAGCTGCTGCAACCGCAATGGATTGGTTTGCCCCCTTACCACCCAATGCCTGCATAAAGGAAGAGGCGGTAAGCGTTTCCCCCGCTGCGGGGAAGTGTGATACTGTGTAGACCAAGTCAATATTGATCGATCCGAGGTTAAATATAGCCATGGTTTGCGCCTTCACTACCCAGAGGCAAGGAAATATTTAATCCTAAGAATAGCCCCTGTTTGTAGGTCCGTCCAAACCTTTTAAATGCGGACATGTAAAGGCTGAACAAACACTATTTGGAATTGAAAATAAAATCGAAAAGCTATTAAAAAATGCCATTTGGGCGTATCACCACCTATTTCAAATATTTGCTGCTAATCCACCAGAACCGAAGGCCGAATCCGATTTTTTCACGCGCTGATCGTAGCTGGTAGCGGCTGTGTTGTCGGCGCAGGTGACGGATGTTAATGTCAGAAGAACAACCAAGCCTTTTTTGCCGCCGCCCTGACCCCGGAGCAGTTGGTGGCGCTTGGCGTTACCCCTATCAGCCACGACATCCGCATTGCGATCAGTTCAGGACTAGCGAATTTTAACTCGTGTAAGAACAAAATAGCCTAAACATTGAGGTCAAGTAGCGTTCCAATCTGTTGCTGGCAGATTTCTTCATCCAAAGTCTGGTGGACGAATGGCGGGCGCCAGGCCCAACCGGTAACAATATAGTCATCACCACTCAGATAAAGATAGAAATCAGTCACACAGGATGCCAGCCGGTACTGCCAGATTACGACATCGGCGTCAGTGCGCTCAAAATCTGGCAGGCCTAGACGGGTGCCAAGATCGTCAATGGTTTGCCCAACAATTGTTTGGGGATGGATCGGGTCAGGCCCCTTCGGCGGTTCGTTAACGACGACCGGTTCCCGAGCATCCTCGTCAATTGGCTGTATTGCGGCAAGATCGATTTCATCAAGTGCGTCTTTTAGAGTGATTATGGACTCGCTTTCAACAGTCGTTTTTCTATTTGATTTGGCAAGGTTGGCGATTTGCAACACACTGCTATCGGCTGACTTTGCACCGTCTACACCTGTTTCTTCAGCTGGCACCGATGGTTCACCAGTTTCATCCTCATTTAGGTCCAACGCCTCAATGGTTGCAGGTGATAATGTGGTTATGATTAGCCCTTCTGGCTCGGCCACAAAGTTCTGCGTTTTTTCTTTAACAGCCGCGTCGGCATCAAGGCTGTTTTCGCCAGCGTCAATGCTAGCTTCCTGCCATTTGACGTCGACATTCGCAGTTTCATCCTGTGAGGCACCAGAAATTGAGGGAAGTCTAATTTTCAAAGTCTGCAGATCTGCTTGAATATTGGTTTGTGGTTGACAGGCCGCGATCGGAAAAGCCATCAACACGAAACCTAAGAAACGGTGCATTATTAAGATATCTCTTTCTTAGTCTTGTTGACGGGTCGTTTTGTCTACATAATCAGCTAAAGCATATAATACAGCTTCTATTCTGTCCAAACATCAAGTTTGAAAGGCAAGTTTACGCTTAATTTCTACCTTGTTGTAAATGGGTGTTTTCGTTAGGATCTCGCTGTGTTGACACATGTTTTCGGTTTATGATTTTTATGAAAAAGACGATTGATGTTTTGGCCGTTGGTAATGCCATTGTTGATGTCTTTGCCACCTGCGACGATGGCTTTCTTGATGAGCGTTCAATTGGCAAGGGAATGATGAATCTAATCGATGCAGAGCGCTCCGCTGCATTGTATGCGGATCTCGGAAAAAGCGAGAAAATGTCGGGTGGGTCGGCAGCGAACACAGCGGTTGGCATCGCGGCCATCGGCGGCGTATCGGCTTTTTCTGGACGCGTTCATGATGATCCGCTGGGCCATGTTTTCTGTGATGATATCAAGAACGCTTCAGTTACTTTCAATAATCCTCCTCATGTGGATGGTTCGCCAACAGCATCGTCAATAATCTTCATCACACCTGACGCCATTCGTTCGATGAACACCTATCTGGGCGCCTGTATTGAATTTCAGCCAGAGGATATCCTTCGCAACGATGCTGCAGCGGCGAAAGTCATCTACCTTGAGGGATATTTATTTGATGCGCCCGCCGGCCCAGCAATTTTCGCCAGAGCCGCTGCGCTTGCTGCTGAATTTGGCTGTAAAATCTCTTTGTCACTGTCAGATCCCTGGTGTGCCGAACGGCACCGGGCGGCACTCACTGATTTTGTTAAAAACCATGTTGATATTCTTTTCTCCAACGAGCAAGAGGCGAGCAGTTTGTGTGAAGCCCCTGTTGAAGAGGCAATGGGGAAATTGATGGCGTGTGTTGGTGAGGTCATTGTAACGCACGGTGCAAAAGGAGCGTTTGTTGGTAACGGCTCCGACCATATTAAAGTGGCCGCGCGGCCGCTAGGTGAAGTCATTGACACTACTGGTGCCGGCGATCTTTTTGCTGCTGGCTATCTTTATGGTCGCACAAATGGGCATTCTCTGCAGGATTCGGCCATGATTGCCAGCATTGCGGCAGGCGAAATAATTTCGCATTTGGGTGCCCGCCCAGAGGTAAATCTTAGGGCGCTAGTCGCACAAACGTTCTCCTGATAGACCATGCTGGAGTTGATCAGCGCAAAGCCTCGTAGGCCGCAAGCGAGGCCGCCTGCACAATGGCATTTACCGAAGCGCCCATCTGGACGATCTGAAACGGCTTTTCACCGCCGAGCATCATTGGACCGATCACTGACCCTTCGGCCAGTTTCTGCATCAATTTGAATGAAATATTGGCAGAGTGGAGTCCCGGCATTATTAGTATATTGGCAGGACCAGAAAGTCGACAGAATGGGTAGCGCTGCCGCATCAACTGAAAATCAAGGGCTACATCCGCTGTCATTTCTCCATCATATTCAAATTCCGGATTGCGCTCATCAAGGATCTTGATGGCGCGTCGCGCTTCAGCACTAATCAGTGATTCTGGATTGCCAAAATTAGTGAAGGACAAAATCGCAACGCGGGGGGTATGACCCATCTGTCTAGCTTTGGCCGCGATTGCCTCGGCAATGTCAGCTAATTGTTCTCCAGTTGGGCGCTCATTGACCGAGACGTCGCCGACAAAAAGAGTCCGCCCACGTGAAATTATCATCGAGGTAGCTACAAAGTCACTATCAACCCTTGGCCCTATTACACGTGTGACATGCTCAAAACTTGTTCGGAATGATCGTGTCAGGCCGGTGACCATGGAGTCGGCGTGACCCTGAACAACCATACAGGCAGCGAATATATTTCTGTCAAGATTAACCATTCGCTGGCAATCCCGCCTAAGCGCACCCTGGCGCTGCAGCTTTTCATAAAGAAAATCTATATAGATTTCGTTGTGATCAGAAATCTTGGCATTCGTTATGGGAATAGTTTCAGCACCCTCAAGGCCAAGTCGCTCGATTTTTTCGATGATTCGATGTTCACGGCCAACAAGGATAGGTTCGCCATATCCAGCGTTGCGGAACGCAAGGGCAGCACGGATCACCCGCTCCTCGTCACCTTCGGCAAAAACAACACGTTTCCGGTTGGCGGCAATCCTGTCATAGATGGTTTGCAGCGTTGAAGCTGTCGGATCAAGTCGTGCTGAGAGATCTTTGCGATAGCCCTCGAGGTCCTTAATCGGTTTCTTGGCAATGCCGCTGTCCATTGCCGCTTTTGCAACCGCTGCCGAGACTGCCACAATCAACCGCGGATCAAAAGGTGCCGGAATAATATAATCCTCACCATATTGAAGCGCCTGTTCACCATAGGCTTCAGCCACTGACTCGGGAACATCCTCACGCGCCAGTAGGGCGATCGCGTTGGCTGCAGCAATTTTCATTTCTTCATTTATTTTGCTTGCGCGTACATCGAGTGCACCACGGAAGATGTAGGGAAAGCCAAGAACGTTGTTTACTTGATTAGGAAAGTCCGAGCGCCCTGTTGCAATTATCGCGTCGGGGCGGACAGACTTGACTTCATCCGGCATGATTTCGGGAACTGGGTTAGCCATAGCAAAAATGACAGGCCGGTCAGCCATTTTTTTGACCATTTCCGTGGTCAGTGCACCGGCTGCCGAAAGTCCGAGGAAGACATCTGCGCCCTCAAGTGCTTCAGACAGCGAACGCACCTCGGTTCGCACTGCATGCGCTGATTTCCATTGGTTCATTGACTCGTCACGCCCCTGATAGACGGGCCCTGCACGGTCACAGATGATCACATTTTCATGTGGCACCCCCATCGTTTTCAGAAGCTCTACGCAGGCTATTGCTGCCGCGCCAGCACCATTGCTGACTACCTTGATGCTTGTTAGCTCGCGTCCGGTGAGGTGTAGCGCGTTGATCAGACCTGCGGCAACAATGATCGCCGTTCCATGCTGATCGTCGTGAAAAACCGGAATTTCCATTTTTTCGCGCAGTTGCTGTTCGATGATGAAACATTCAGGTGCCTTGATGTCCTCTAGGTTGATACCACCAAAAGACGGCCCCATTAGTGAGACGGCTTTAATAAAAGCCTCGGTATCAGACGTATCGAGCTCCAGATCAATCCCATCAATATCAGCAAACTTCTTGAATAGGACAGCCTTTCCCTCCATCACCGGCTTTGCCGCCGCTGCGCCGATGTCACCAAGCCCGAGAACCGCTGTGCCATTGGAAATGACAGCAACTAGGTTGCTTTTTGCCGTGTAGTCATAAGCGGTGTCCGGGTCTGCTTCTATTGCTAAGCAAGGGGCGGCTACGCCAGGTGAATACGCCAGCGAGAGATCATGCTGGCTTGTTAGTGGCTTGGTGGCGCTGATCTCGAGCTTGCCGGGGCGCCCATTTGAGTGAAAGGACAGCGCTTCTTTATCGAGGGTTTTGTTTTTTTTGCTCATGGGGTCTCGCGGGTGGGCGGCGTCAATGCGCCGCTAGGTTAAAAAATCAAACATTACAAACGGGTTTTGATTCAGTCCACCTTTATTGATGATCAAAAGTGAATGAAAGCCATTCTATCTTGGGGTAATGGTGCTACATTGTTGCAGAATCCAGGACTGAGAGATGAACCAGACGCAACCAACCACAACATGGCGAAATGTAATGTCGCCGACACCGATGATCGCCCAGTATCTGGAGGTCAAGGAAAGCCAGCAGGATGCACTGCTGTTCTATCGTATGGGTGATTTTTACGAGATGTTTTTCGAGGATGCCGAAATCGGCGCTAAGGTTCTTGGTATTACTCTAACTAAACGAGGAAAAAGCAATGGTGACGACATTCCGATGTGTGGGGTGCCGGTCCACGCAGTTGATGGCTATATGGCACGACTGATCAAGGCCGGCCATAGAGTTGCGCTTTGTGAGCAGGTCGAGGATCCCGCCACTCAGAAACAGCGGGGTGGCAAGGGGCCGCTCAAACGTGCTGTTGTCCGGGTGTTTACCCCGGGCACGCTGACTGAAGATGAACTGTTGTCGCCGCGCCAGCATAATTATCTGGCTGCCCTTGGCCGATCTGGCGAAACCATGGCGGTGGCTTGGGCCGACATGTCGACAGGTGATTTTATGGTCAAGGAGATCTCAGAGGCCAGTTTCGAAACGTTAATCGCCCAGCTTGACCCTTCCGAGCTCGTAGTGCCGAATATTTTTGTCTGTCCCGACTGGCTGGACGCGGCAGCTGTCTGCCTGTCAGTACAGGCGCCAGCGTTCTTTGACTCGGCATCGGGTCGCAAGATGCTCGAATCATTCTATCAGGTTAGCAGCCTCGACGGTTTTGGGGATTTTTCGCGAGCGATGTTGTCAGCTGCTGGCGCTCTTCTCAGCTATCTTGAAACAACACAGATTGGCAATATGCCACCGCTGAGCCGCCTGCAGACAATTGGTGATGCTGCCCATATGGAAATTGATCCAGCAACCCGCCGGTCTCTGGAATTGACACGGACGCTTGCCGGTGAATCGCGAGGCAGTCTGCTTTATGCGATTGATAGGACGGTGACCGCAGCTGGAGGCCGTCTGCTCGCTGAACGTCTGGCAGCGCCACTTGGCAATGCTGAGAGCATTGTCGATCGACATGAGCTGGTGGCTTGGTTTCTGCAACATATGGATATGTGCGAGCAGATCCGCTTAAAAATGGCTGGGCTGTCTGATATGGAACGGATTATGGCTCGCTTGTCGATGGGGCATGGAGGTCCGCGTGATCTTTCCGGTCTTGCCAAAAGCCTCGCTAGCGCCAGCGAAATTGTCACCATTGCTACGAATGTGAGGGCGTTTGCTGAGCCGCCACAACTGCGCGTTCTTTTTAATGCTATCATGGTGCCTGCATCACTGGCTGATGAGCTCAGACCAGCGCTGGCTGATGATTTGCCCCTACTTGCACGTGACGGTGGCCTCGTGCGCCGTGGCTATGATTCTGCGCTTGATAAGATTTTTGATCTTCGGGATGAAAGCCGCCGGCTGATCGCTGCGTTGGAGCAGCGCTATCGTGCCGAACTTGATGTTGCTTCGTTGAAAATCAAACATAATAATGTGCTTGGATACCACATTGATATCCGCGCCACTCATGTTGAAAAGCTGATGCAGTCTGAGGAATTCATCCACCGACAGACGACAGCGCAGACGGTGCGATTCACCACAACCGAGCTTGCCGAGATGGAACGGGATATAGCTAGCTCATCGGAGCGTGCACTGGCCAAGGAGCTGGAGATTTTCGAGCACCTTCGCAGCACCGTGCTGCAACAGGCAGCGGCGATTACCAAGACGGCGCAGGCACTTGCCGCGATTGATGTTGCTTGTGCGTCGGCCCTTCTTGCCACGACCACCAACCAATGCCGTCCGGAAATCCGTACCACAGTCGATTTCCACATTGAGAAAGGCCGACATCCGGTCATTGAGTCGATGCTGGATAGCTCAACCCCCTTTATCCCAAACGATTGTGATCTGGGTAAAGACAACAATTTGTGGCTTCTCACTGGCCCCAATATGGCAGGAAAATCTACTTTTTTGCGGCAAAACGCCCATATCACGATCATGGCGCAGGCTGGCATGTATGTGCCGGCAGAAGCGGCTGTGATAGGCATTGTTGATCGTATTTTCAGCCGCGTTGGGGCGGCAGATGATCTGGCACGGGGGCGGTCTACTTTCATGGTCGAAATGATCGAGACAGCCGCAATCCTTAATCGTGCCACCGATAGATCACTCGTTATTCTTGATGAAATTGGTCGTGGCACAGCCACCTATGATGGTTTGGCAATTGCCTGGGCAACGCTTGAGCATCTGCATGAAGTATCGGCATGCCGTACCCTGTTTGCTACGCACTATCATGAACTGACATCGCTACAGGACCAATTACAGCGGCTGCGTAGTTTCTCCATGCAGGTGCGTGATTGGCAGGGGTCTATCGTTTTTCTACACAAGGTTGTTTCCGGTTCGGCGGACCGCTCTTACGGGGTTCATGTCGCGCGCCTTGCCGGTCTGCCTGCCTCGGTCCTGCACCGGGCTGAACAGGTCCTGGATGAGCTTGAAGCTGGCCAGCATGGTGCGGTTGATACAAAGGTGATGAGTGATTCGCTGCCGCTCTTTGACAGGGTGAAGACCAACGGGCAGCAAAAGGCATTGTCGGCCGTTGCGCTGGACAAGGTGATTGAAACGCTGGATGAGATTCACCCTGATGCTCTGACGCCAAGGGAGGCGCTGGAGATGATCTACAGGCTAAAGGAAATGCGAGCGGCAAAGGTTTGGGAGAGATGATGGCTGGTCGTGATGTTGGGAAATTGATAGTCAATGACGACTCACTCTATACTAGCTTGTGGCGCCGGTGGCTGCAGCCACTTGAGTCGGTAAAAGAGAATTCGTCTCCGCCACTAGATATCGCGCAGCTTGAGATGGAGATCGAATTGGCGGTATCTGGCACCGATGTGAAATTTCGTAAGGCGATCCTGACAACGGTGAAAGCAGCCCTGTCATCTGCCTTGCAAACCCTAGAAAGCGATTTTGCTATACATAATGATGGTGCTGTATATGTCGGGCGGCATACCTGGATCATGGACCTTCTAGTAAGCTTTATTGTCGCACAGGCCGGCAAGCGATTTCGCCTCGATGGCAAGAAACATCGGATGGCAGTTGTCGCTGTTGGTGGTTACGGGCGAGGTGAGCTAGCTCCGTTTTCAGACATTGATATTCTTTTTTTAATGTCTGAGACGCAAGCTTTGGAAATTGAGAAAACAATCGAATTCAGCCTTTATCTATTGTGGGACTTGGGCCTGAAAGTTGGTCATGCAACGCGGACTGTGCGCGAAACCATCGACACGGCGAAAGCCGACCAGACAGTGCAAACGGGTTTGCTTGAAATGCGGAAAATCTGCGGCCACCAGCAATTATACAGGCAATTGGAGAGCGCTGTGGCGGCTATTGTCAGCAAGACCAAGACCAGTGATTTTGTTGAGCAGAAACTCATCGAGCGAGACCAGCGCCATGCGCGCCTTGGTGC
This sequence comes from uncultured Alphaproteobacteria bacterium, assembly GCA_913042065.1. The sequence continues at coordinate 15,811 of CAJWKB010000019.1, forward strand.
AACGCGCTATGTTGTCGAACCCAACATCAAGGACGGCAAGGGTGGTCTGCGTGATCTTCATACATTGTTCTGGATAATCAAATTCGCCTATCGGTCAA
>CAJWKB010000020.1 GCA_913042065.1 uncultured Alphaproteobacteria bacterium
ATAAGGTAAACATGTCGTGCAATTCTGCAAAATTGCGTTATCAGAAAATTACCAGCAATAAGTCAAATTGGCCTTTTGGCTTTGTGAATGTTGGATGTAATTGTTGTAATTAGAAAACAGGATGGAAGAAAATCACCACGAATAGAGCTGTTATATTAGTTCTTATGGCAGGTTGTTGCTGGTCAGCGTCTGGTATAGGCGTTCGCCTAATTGAGACGGCATCGGTCTGGCAAATTGTAATGCATCGCTCAGTTAGCATGTCATTTTTTCTTTGCGCAGTCATTTATTTCATACGGCGGCAAAACCCTATCCGTCTAGCTCTACGAGAGGGTATGTCTGGTGTTATCTGCGGTCTTGCGCTTGTGGTCTCCTATGTCGCTGGTATTTTCTCGCTACAGAACACCTCAGTCGCCAATACACTGCTTTTGTTTTCCACGGCCCCCTTTATGACGGCGCTTTTGGCTCGTGTCTTTCTGAATGAGACTATCCACTGGCAGACTTTGATCGCGATAGCTATTGCCCTTGCTGGAGTTCTTGTAATGGTTGTTGGTGATACAAGGAAATCGGCAATGCTTGGAGATCTGGCAGCTCTGGCGGCGGCCCTTGGCTTTGCCGTTTTTACGATCTTCCTGCGTAGGGGTAGATCAAGTGATATGATGCCATCTGTTCTGCTTTCCGGTTTGTTGGGCATTCCGATAATGGCAATAATCTGTCTCCGGACGGGCCATACGCTCACTGTTGCACTACATGACTACACGATTGCGAGTTTGCTTGGTGTTTTTCAGATGGGGATGGGTCTCTTACTCTTTACACTTGGTTCGCGTGTGTTGCCAGCGGCAAAACTGACCCTGTTGTCTCTATCTGAGGTGTTTTTTGCCCCCTTGTGGGTCTGGATTTTTCTCGGTGAGGCTGTAAGTGTGCAAACGCTGATTGGCGGAGGAATTTTGGTGCTAGCCATTGTCTGGAACATTATAGCAGAACATTGGCCAATGATTTCCTTCGGGAAATGAACCGGTTGCTCCATCTTGCGAGCGTCTAGTCTCTAGTTGAATTTTTGTGACAGGGTTTCATTCATAAAACCAAGCTCCCACGTCACCTTGCATTCAAACATCTGAGCATATTTGCGCATTTCCTGTTTCATTTCGAGCAGCGCAACTTGTGCATTTTCTTTTGTATCAAAAAAAAACAAACCCATGCCCCGATCTGGAACGATGTGAAATGCCTCGATACGAAGCATACCTTCAAATTCAGAAAAATCACCATTGTCCTCAAGCCAGTTATGGCCCACGCTCATTAGGCTTGCGTTGGCGTACCTAAAATGTCCAATGATCACAACAGGTGGCATATCACGATATTTTTAGTTGAGTTATAATGGCTTTAGAGGAGTTAGGCTGTTGAAAAGCCTTTTTCAAGGCTTTGCTGAAGGAGCTCTTCGAGCAATTAACGCAGGTTAATAAAGTTCACTTATTATCTAAAGATCTGATATTTCATACAATTCTAGGGAAATTCGCAATCCGAAAACTTCGATATGAAGGTGTGAACTTTGTCAAGACTGTGAAAAGTGGGAGTATTGCATGGCGGATGCAGGTCGGTAATTTCTTCAAAACTTCTGGAGTTCAGGCGTGTCCAGGGTCAGATGATTTCAACCTGTGCTGGTTTACCCGCTACCAGCTTGCCTATCAGCGTCAAAATGGGCCACTTTCGCCTTATTTTTTTGGATATAGCGCTGCTAGCCGTTCACCATATACTTTGCGAACAACATGGCGGCGCACCTTCAAGGTGGCTGTCATCTGGCCGTTGTCTATGTTGAAACTCTCATCCGCTATGATGAAGCGTCGCACACGTTCAATCTGCGACAGACGGCTGTTCGCTCGTTCAACGGCGTCTGCCACCATCGTCTGCAGCGTATCAGGCGATGTCGCCAATCGTCTAATATCTTCAGCCGGCACAATCACCGCGGAAAGCCAGGGCCGTTGATCGCCATCCACCATCACTTGTTCGATCTCTGGCTCGATGGATAGCAGTGCCTCGACACGACTAGGCGCGATGTTATCGCCACCAGAATTAACGATGATGTCCTTTTTCCGCCCTGTGATCTTTAAATAGCCATCGGCATCAATAGAGCCAAGATCACCGGTATAGAGCCAGCCATTTCGGATGGCTGCCCTCGTGCTGGCTTCATCACGCCAATAGCCCTTCATCAATGCGTCACCGCGTACCAGAATCTCATTATCTTCGGCAATCTTTACCTCAACACCGGCCACGGGTGGCCCCACGGTTTCAATTTTGATTTTGCCTGGCCTATTTGCTGAGATCAGTGGTGACGCCTCGGTCTGCCCGTAGCCCTGCAACAGCTTGATTCCAAGTGCCATAAAAAAAGTGCCGATATCCGGGCTGAGTGCAGCGCCCCCAGAAATGAAATAGCGTAGATCGCTACCAAGACGGTGTCGAATCTTGGCACGCACTAACCGGTCAACGACAAGGTCCATAATTAATTCATGCGGTAGTAGATGTTTTCCTGCTAGTTTTTTTCTGCCAAGCCTAACCGCCAGCATAAAAAGTTTTTCTGATGCTCCGCCCTTTGCTTTAACTCCGCGCATAATCCGGTCATGTAACACTTCATAAAGTCTTGGTACCGCGGTCATCAGGGTTGGCGACACTTCGACCAGATTAGCGGCAATCTGCTCGGTGCTTTCGCAGAACCAGACCTCAGAATTTGACTGGAAGGGCAAATGCATTCCAGCGGTGTGTTCATAGGAATGTGACAGAGGCAGTAGTGATAAAAAGCGCTGGCCGCTGGCAACCTTGCCTTCGTCAAGCAACTCTTGTGCTGCGGTGATATTCGCCTGAATTGACCGATGCGTCAGCATCACACCCTTGGGACGCCCTCCTGTACCTGAGGTATAGATGAAACAACAAACATCATCCGGTTTTTGGGCTGCAACGCGCTGGTCAAGGTCTGAAAGCGGTTCTGCCACGCCAACCGCCTCATTCCAATAGCGGACATTGATTGATTTAACGTCGGGCACTACTACGTCATCATCCATTAGGATCAGTGTGTGCACCTCTGCCTTCCTGCTAGCGGCATGGGCGATACGACTGGCGAGAACGCCACCAGAGGTAATTACCACTGTTGCGTCGGAATGGTCCATGATAAAAAAATGGTCATCTTCGGTGTTAGTGACATAGGCTGGCACAACGATTGCGCCGATGGCTATAATCGCCAGATCAGCGATCGCCCATTCTGGCCGATTTTCGGCCGAAATCATTACCCTGTCACCGACCTTGACGCCGGACTCAGTGAGGACGTTTGCTAGCCGCCTGACAGAATCGGCAACCTCATTCCAACTCATCCCCTGCCATGTCTCACCAAACTTTTTATAAAGCAGCGGAGAATCGCCACCCTTTTTAGCACCAGCAAAGAAAGCGGCACCAAGATTGGCGTCTTCGATATAATGTCGTCCGGGAGGCCACCTTAAGGCATTCATCTTGGCTTTTGTCCTAACTGTTAGTCGTGAAATTCTTCGTTAGACCAACAGATTAGCGAACGGTGAAAGGAAAGCAAAACACAATCGAGTCACTCCCACCATCACCCGACGTACACATACAATTAAGTATTAATGATTGGAATGATACTCAGAACAAGCAGGATTGCCATACTGACATTGAACAGACGTAATTTATGACGGGTGTTGACAATCTTGGTAATTGCTGTTCCGAACAAGCACCACGATGTCGTTGCGCCAATGGTCATCACGACAAAGACCGTGACCAGCACGCCAATTTCTGAAGGAAGAGATCCGGCATCACTTGTATAAGCAGACAGTGTACTTACGATCACCGATACGCCTTTTGGATTAACCGCCTGAAACAATGCTGCCTGTATGAAATTAAGTGGTCGGTCGCGTTCCTGCCTCTCGATCCGTCCGGCGTTACCAATACGCCAGGCGAGATAGATAAGAAATAGCACACTTAGCACTTTGAGAACGTTATAGAGTTCGGGAAGGGCGGCAAATATGCTTGCCAGTCCGAAGCCGGCTGCAACAAATACGCTAGAGAAACCAAATGTAATTCCGGCAATATGTGGTAATGTGCGCTGAAACCCGAAATTTGCCCCCGATGCAGCAAGCATCAAGTTGTTTGGTCCGGGGGTAAACGCTGTTACCATTGCAAAAGTGATTACAGCAATAAGGCTGGTTATTTCCATGAGAGTCCATCCTTGCCCTAACGCTTTTCGGGTCCAGCGTCAACGGCACGCCATGATGACAAGTTTTCAAATATGGATGAGTTTATTGGCACCATTATCAGATTTGAACCTAGTCATATTCACCAAATAAGAAACCTTTTAAACGATTTGCGAAAACTATAACTGAACCGAGGATGCGGTGTGTAAATTTTTATGAAATCAATGTTTATTGCATGATGGATTCTGTTGAGAATTCTCACCCTCGATACCCTTCTGCGCAACTAGCGGACGAAGCGCAGCGCCTCCCCGGCAGCGCGGATCAGCGCCATGGCCTTGCTTTGGGTTTCCTCAAACTCTGATTGAGGGTCGCTGTCATAAACAATGCCGGCACCAGCCTGCACATGCATCTTACTACTCTCGACAACAGCGGTGCGCAGCGCAATACAGGTATCCAGATCACCTGCAACTGAGATATAGCCAACCGCACCGGCATAGATGCCGCGTTTGTCAGGCTCCATCTCGTCAATGATTTCCATGGCGCGGATTTTCGGGGCGCCTGAGACAGTTCCAGCCGGAAAGCCTGCAATCATCGCGTCAATAGCGTCGAGATCGTCGCGAATTTCGCCTTCCAATTGCGAGGCGATGTGCATCACATGGCTGTAATATTCAACTTCATAATTTGATTTTACCCGCACTGATCCCGGCTTCGACACACGCCCTACATCATTGCGCCCAAGATCAAGGAGCATTAAATGCTCTGCTCGTTCTTTCACGTCAGACATTAAGTTTTGCGCATTGGCGGCATCCTCATCAGGTGTTGCGCCGCGCTTACGGGTTCCTGCAATAGGCCGGATTGTTACGATTTTCTGGCGTAAACGAACGAGGATTTCAGGGCTAGAACCAACCACCGATAGGCTGCCAAAATTAAAAAAGAACAGAAACGGTGATGGGTTTAACCGGCGCAGGCTACGATAGAGATTGAAGGCTGGTAGCTCAAATGGAATTGTGAATCTCTGCGATAGTACCACCTGAAAGATATCGCCTGTCTTAATATAGTTTTTTGCCTTTTGGACCATCTCTAAAAACTGTTCCTTTGTCATATTCGACGTTGGCGTGGGAATCGGCGCATCAATCCGTCCTCCCTCGGTCGGCAGCAATGGCGCATCGAGTGCGGCCACTGCCTGACTAAGACGCTCCTGAGCCATTTTCCAGGCGCTGTCGGCATCCCGCCATTCAGCTGGCCTTATCTGCGTAACCAGTGTAATGCTGTCTTTTAATCGATCAAAAATCGCAATCAATGAAGGCCGCAACAATTCCGAATCTGGCGCGGCAAGCGAGGCCGGGTTGCCATCGGGGATGGTCTCAATCTGGCGGATCATGTCATAGCCGAAATAGCCAAAAAGCCCTGCAGCCATTGGCGGCAGAGCACCTGTATGCGCCATTGCTGATTCCGCGAGAACCGACCGCAAAGAGGCAAGTGGCGGCATGTCGATTGCCTCAAACTGATCACCTTCTGAGGGGTAGCGATTGATTTCAGCCCGATTGCCGCGACACCGCCAGATCAGATCAGGCGCCAAACCAATCACTGAGAACCGGCCTCGAACCTCGCCACCCTCAACGGACTCCAGCAAAAAGCTGTGTTTCTGGTCAGCAGCCAGCTTTAGGTATGCTGAGACTGGTGTCTGGGTGTCCGCTACTAGCTCACGCGATACAAGCTGTAAGGCACCTGCGGCAAAGGCTTCGGCAAATGCAAAAAAATCCGCGTTACCCTGGTCGGTTTCATGACGCCGAACATCTCTTGTCATAATGCCTACTGCTGTCCTGCCAAAAGTTGCTGTACCCGACCAAGATTGATCTGCAGGTCATGTGCTTGCGACAGGTCAAGGGCTAGTACACTTAAGATATCTTGCTTCATCGAGTTGGTAATGGCTTCGTCGAGGAGCTCCATAGTTTCGTCAAGCTTGTTTTCTTCCACAGAAATGACGTTCACAGTTAGGCTAGCGATTACCTCATTATCGGTTTCAATGACACCGGTCGCGCCAATCTTATTCGTAAAGACGGTTTTTGCGATCAGTCTAGCCGCCTCATGGTCAAGGCCGATGCCATTGCGGTTAAATTCATCGGTTGGCACGACATCCTCAAATTTTTCTGGGGTATTTGTCAGCTCTGTTGCTTTAGCACGTGCTGCCTCGATGGCCTCGCCCCGTTTCCAGTCGGTAATTGCACGGGCGCGCAACTCATCAAGTGGACGCTCACGGGGTGGGATCTCGCTGATTGCTTCAACGACAAAGAACATATCGTCCGCTCCTTCCTGAATGACACTCAGCTCGTCAACATTACCTGACCAGATCAGCTCAAGCACTAGGCTGTCCTGCGCCAAATCACTGGTATTGCCCTCGACAGGCACGCCATCAATGGTCAAACCATATCGGTCAATATTGGTAAGAAGATCGACACGGCCACCCACGGTGGCCATAGCTTCATCAAGAGTTGCACCAGTTGCGATGACATCTTCCAGCTCATTAACCTTGTCATAGATCAAATCAATGGCCGCCTCATTGCGCAGTTTAGTCACAATGTTGTCAGTAACATCCGCCAACGATTGACTGCCGCCTTCATTGATTTTGTCAACGGTCAGCAGATGTTGGCCAAAAACAGAACCGATTGGTCCGACCACTTCATTTAGCCCCATTGTGAAGGCCGCTTCGCCAAGCGATTTATCCAGAGCGGCTTTGCTTACAGCGCCAAGCGTGACGTCGTCACCGGTCCAGCCAAGCATGTCAGCCGCAACCTCGCCAAAATCCTCCCCCGCCTCAACACGATCAAAGGCTATCTGAGCAAGTGCCGAATTATCAAACACCATTTGCCGTATTTCGCGTGTCTCAGGCTTGGTAAACTCATCAAGGCGCGCCTCATAGGCTGCAGCAATTTCATCTGCACTGATCTCAATCTTGTCGGCAAACATATCCGGTGACAAGCTGCCAATACGTGCGCTGCGAAGAGCAGGGGCGTCATAACTGCTTTTCACTTTTTCAAACCATTCGCTGAGCGCTATCTCTGCCGGATCGGCGATTTTTGATGGATCAACCGCGATGCTGATTAACTTGGCGGTGCGGCGTTCCAGCTCATAGGCGGTCATTGTCTGAGCCAAGCTTTTGGGCTGACCGATGCCGGCACCGACGGCCAATAGCAATTGTTCTCGGCGCAGTGCTGAATCGATCTGTTTCAGATACTCGTCTTCGCTTAGGCTGGCATTTCCAAGCACTTGCATAAAGCGACCTTCCGAAAACTCGCCCATGTCATCCTGAAAGGCTGGTTCAGACGCCACAACATTGCGCTGCATTTCGCGCGTTACGGTCAGCCCCAAATCTTTCGCTTCAGCTCGGAAGACCACATCGCGCGCCAAAGCGCCGGCAACTTCGTTTAGCAATCCTGCTTGCAAGACTTCACCAAGCGAGGCATTTGGCATATAGCTGCGCCGCGCTCGGTCAAATTCGATTGCCACTTCAGCCGGCGACTTACTTTCTTCACCTGCAGAAATTGCCTTGTCGCTACCACCAATCAATCCGGTTGTGACATCGCCGACACCCCAAAGGGCAAAGCCTGCCGCCAGAAATAGGAGAAAAACTTTCATTATCGGTGATTTCACACCGCCACGCATTGCACCAAGCATCAGATTACTCTTTTTTGCTAGAACCGTCAGGGTTGCGGTTCTATGGGATCGATCTACTCGAACCGTATTTTATAGATTGGTGCGGCTGCGGGCAACTTTATTTCAGCCGATAAATACGAAACCTGCCTGCAAAACAGACAAAAAATGAAACAGCCACGACCACAAAGTTGATCCTCTGATTTGGTCCAGGAAAAAAATCTCGTAATTTTAGGACAACGGATGTTGCTTTTTACATAACGGGCCGTCAGCTTTTAGTTGCAAGTCAGGGAGAAAAAAATGATCGTCGCGGCAAATTGGAAAATGAATTTGGATCTGCCCTTGGCGACAAATTTGACAAACGAATATTGCGCCGTATCGCATACGGGAGTCACACGCATCCTGTTTGCACCGCATCCCTTTCTTATGCCTATTGGAAACCTTCTGCAAAATTCTGATATCATTCTTGGCGGTCAGGATTGCCACGTTGCAGCATCTGGCGCACATACAGGCGATGTTGCCGCGGCAATGCTGCAGAATTGTGGGGCTTCGATCGTTCTCCTTGGTCATTCAGAAAGGCGCGCTGATCATGGCGAGACAAGCCAGCTTGTTGCGGCCAAGGTGGCTCAGGCTGTAAAAACAAGTCTGACAGTAATAGTCTGTGTTGGCGAAACTCTGAAAGAGCGCGAGGCGGGTGCTGCGCTTACGACTGTTGTTGATCAGCTTGCCAAATCACTGCCCGAATCATTGCCAGCGACAGCACTGACCATCGCCTATGAGCCTGTCTGGGCCATTGGTACAGGCAAAGTGGCAACTGAAAAAGAGATTGCCGAGATGCACTTTGGGATAAGGCGTTGGCTCGATGGTGTGGGATTTGATCGGACAAAAATCCTGTATGGTGGGTCAGTGAAGCCTGGGAACGCAGCCGAAATTTTTGCCGTGCCGAATGTCGATGGTGCCCTTGTTGGTGGTTCTAGTCTTGTTGCAGGCGATTTCAACAGTATTTGCGCGGCTGCAGCCGCCTGATGTGGGGCTAAATTATGCCTGTCGTGAAGCTTAATTTTCTTGAAATACTGCCGCACAACCCATATAACGGCAATTCGGCCTGCGACGGCCTCGACACAATGGACGAGACTTATGGAAACGCTTGTTCTGACTATCCACATTCTGATTGCCCTTGGCCTTGTTGGCTCGGTTCTCCTGCAACGCTCTGAGGGTGGCGGCCTCGGTATTGGTGGTGGTGGTGGTGCCGGTGGCGGCTTCATGACAGCCCGAGGTACAGCTAATCTGATGACCCGTTTGACTGCTATTTTAGCCGCCTGTTTTTTTGCGACCTCAATCATCCTTGCGATCATTGCAGGCGGTGGCAACGAAAGCGTGTCGATAGTTGACGAGGTAATCAACGAAACACTGGCACCTGCCTCGGGCCCGGTAGTCCCGACAGACAAATAGGTCAATCAAAAGATATGGTTTCAAGCGGCAGACCCTCCTATCCGTCATCCGAAACGCCCGTGTCTTGGCTGACTATGCCATTGACTGTTGCAGACAACCATCATCAAGCTCTATCTTGATCAGATAAAATTCAGCACCCTGTGTTTTAGGTATTTACGAAACGCGCTATGTTGCAGTAATACTTTGGTCCATGCCTCGTTACATATTCATTACCGGTGGTGTGGTTTCCTCTCTCGGCAAAGGCCTGGGGGCTGCCGCTCTCGCGTCACTTCTGCAGGCTCGCGGTTACAAGGTTCGGTTAAGAAAACTTGATCCTTACCTCAATGTCGACCCAGGCACGATGTCGCCAACCCAGCATGGCGAGGTTTTTGTCACCGATGACGGGGCCGAGACCGATCTTGATCTTGGCCATTATGAACGGTTTACCGGTGTGCATGCCAAAAAATCGGATAATGTCACAACAGGCCGTATCTACTCTGATGTACTAGCAAAGGAACGCCGTGGCGATTATCTTGGCGCAACCATTCAGGTAATTCCTCATGTCACCGACGCGATAAAGAATTTTGTAAAATCAAACCACGAGGATGAGGATTTTATTTTGTGCGAGATCGGTGGTACTGTCGGCGATATCGAATCACTTCCCTTTCTTGAGGCCATCCGGCAGCTCGGCAATGAGCTTGGTCGAGAAAAGACCTGTTTTCTGCATGTCACGCTGCTGCCCTATATTGCAGCGGCGGGTGAGCTAAAAACCAAGCCCACCCAGCATTCGGTCAAGGAGCTGCAATCGGTAGGTATCCAGCCGGACATTCTGCTGTGCCGCACCGAACACCCACTTCCCAATGAACAGCGGGAGAAAATTGGGCTGTTCTGCAATATAAGGCACTCGGCAGTAATCCTTGGATTGGATGTCGGTAATATTTATGAAGTGCCGCTCTCCTATCATGAACAGGGACTAGACCGCGAGGTGATGCGGCATTTTAGCCTCCCCGATAAGACGCCTGATTTGTCTGCTTGGCAGCGAATTTGCGATACAGTTGCCAATCCAGAGGGCGAGGTGACAATTGCTATTGTGGGCAAATATATATCCTTACAGGACTCATACAAATCTCTTGGCGAGGCGCTTGTGCATGGCGGTATCGCCAATGGTGTAAAGGTCAATATAGAATGGATTGATTCTGAGTTGTTTGAACAGGAAGACGCGGCTATTGAGGAATTGCATCATGTCAGTGGCATCCTTGTTCCAGGTGGGTTTGGCGAACGCGGCTCTGAGGGAAAAATTAGGGCGGTGCGCTTTGCCCGTGAACAGAACATCCCCTATTTTGGCATTTGTTTTGGCATGCAGATGGCAGTTCTTGAAACAGCCCGCAATTTGGCCGACCTACCAGGGGCTGGTTCGAGTGAGTTTGGCAATACCGAGGTACCGCTTATCGGATTGATGACTGAATGGACCGCTGGCGATGAGCGTCTGCAACGCAGCGCCGATGATGACCTTGGAGGTACTATGCGCCTCGGTGCATATGCTTGTTTGCTCGAGCAAGGCTCGGTCGCTGGAGGTCTCTATGGTACCACCAAAATTTCAGAGCGCCATCGGCATCGCTATGAGGTCAATATTGCCTATCGTGAACAGTTAGAAGCGGCTGGTATGAAAATTTCCGGCCTGTCACCTGACGGCCATCTACCTGAAATTGTCGAACGGCCAGACCATCCCTGGTTTATTGCGGTGCAGTTCCATCCCGAACTGAAATCAAAACCGACTGATCCGCATCCGCTGTTCACCGGCTTTGTCGCGGCATCAATGGAAAAATCGCGGCTTGTCTAAGCGGTTTTCTTGACGACCCTGAAGGAGGCGCGTAGGACCATGACTGATATACGCATCCAAGACGTGCTATGTGGTGATGAGCATCCATTACTGCTGATAGCCGGTCCATGCCAGATTGAAGGTCTCGACCATGCTTTGTCATGTGCCAGCCGTCTTGCCGACATAACTGCTGCCGTCGGCATGGGCTTTGTTTATAAATCATCCTTTGATAAGGCTAACCGCACCTCGGCAGATGCTGCGCGTGGCGTTGGCATGGATGAGGGGCTGTCGATCATGGCGAAAGTTCGCGCTGAGTTTGGCTGTCCGGTTCTCAGTGATGTCCATTTGCCCGAGCAATGCGCCTCGGCGGCCGAGGCACTCGACGTGTTGCAGATTCCAGCCTTTCTTTGTCGGCAGACGGACCTCTTGCTGGCGGCTGCGGCCACCGGTGCTGTTGTCAATATAAAGAAGGGGCAGTTTCTCGCTCCTTGGGACATGGCGCATGTTGCAGCCAAGGTTGCAGACGCCGGTAATAGACGGATTATGCTGACCGAGCGCGGCACCTCCTTTGGCTACAACACGCTTGTCTCTGATATGCGCGCCTTGCCTGAAATGGGAAAGCTGGGCTATCCAGTAATTTTTGATGCGACCCATTCGGTGCAACAGCCGGGCGGCCTCGGCGGTAGTTCGGGTGGACAGCGGGAGTTTGTTCCGGTGCTAGCTCGAGCGGCGGTCGCCGTTGGCGTTGAGGGGCTGTTCATGGAAGCGCATGAGGATCCCGATAATGCTCCGTCTGATGGCCCAAATATGGTACCGCTTGACGCCATGCAGAACGTTCTTTCGTGCCTGCAACGCATTGATACCGCCCGCCGCGAGGCGCTCTGATCTTGATTTCGGACTGTTGGTTAGCAGCAGTTCCTTACATTCACCTCCAACCATAGGATGAAATCTCATGTCCACCATTCTTGATATCCAGGCCCGCGAAATTCTCGACTCCCGCGGCAACCCAACTGTTGAGGTAGATGTCACCCTCGAGGATGGCGCTGTTGGCCGCGCGGCTGTTCCCTCCGGAGCCTCGACTGGTGCCTATGAGGCGGTTGAAATGCGCGATGGCGACAAAGATAGATATAATGGCAAAGGCGTGTTGAAAGCAGTTGACGCTGTCAATCTCGAGATTTTCGATGCGATTGTCGGTGCTGACGCGCTTGATCAGGCAGGTCTTGATCAGGATCTGATTGAATTGGACGGCACCAACAACAAGGGCCGACTTGGGGCCAATGCCATCCTTGGCGTGTCCATGGCGGTAGCTCGTGCGGCCGCGGATTCAACCGAAATGCCGCTTTGGCGTTATCTTGGTGGTGTCCATGCGCATCTACTGCCAACGCCAATGATGAACATCATGAATGGCGGCGCACATGCCAACAATGCGCTTGATGTGCAGGAATTTATGATCACGCCAGTTGGCGCGCCGCATTTTGGTGATGCGTTGCGCATGGGCGCTGAGATTTTCCATGTTCTAAAAAGCCTACTCAGCGAGGCAGGGATGTCGACGGCAGTCGGTGATGAAGGTGGATTTGCTCCTGCGATTAATTCTAGTGATGAGGCTCTGGATTACATCACCAAGGCCATTGAAATAGCCGGTTATGGGCCCGGTGATAATGTCATGATTGCCCTTGATGCCGCTGCCAGCGAGTTCTACAAGGATGGCGCATATTATCTCAAGGGTGAGGGGCGCACACTCAGCACGGCCGAGATGAATGCCATGTGGGAACAGTTGGTCAAGAACCATCCGATCGTCTCGCTTGAGGATCCGCTGCATGAAGATGATTGGGCCGGTTTTTCTGCGTTAACTAATCTGGTTGGAGATCGGGTGCAGATTGTAGGTGATGATCTGTTTGTCACCAATCCAGAGCGTCTTGCGCGCGGCATTGCCGAAACGGCTGCCAACGCTATTCTAATCAAGGTCAACCAGATCGGCACTCTGTCAGAAACGCTACAGGCTATTGAGATGGCGCAAAAGTCAGGTTTTGGCGTCGTTATATCGCATCGGTCCGGCGAGACTGAGGACAGTTTTATCGCTGATCTGGCAGTGGCAACGAATGCTGGGCAGATCAAGACCGGTTCACTATCACGCTCGGACAGGCTGGCAAAATACAACCAGCTGCTGCGGATCGAAGAAGAGCTTGATCGCACCGCGCTATATGCCGGTCGCAGCATCCTCAGTAACTGATCACAGGCTGCGTGCATTCGCCGCGATCCGAAATATCCTGTCAGGCCGCTTGCAGTTTGGTGCGCGGCCCATATCTGCCCGTATAGAATTTCCCATAATATAGGGAATCCGGCGATTCGCTTTTTGCTTGACCGGTCGAATCGGCTCTGATTCAATGCCCGTTATGAAGATTTCAATGCCCAAGGCGACGGACCGCAGATGTATAGGATGATCAGAAAGCCACTCGCTTATGTTAGTAGCTTTATTTTGCTTGGCGCACTTGTAGTGTTTTTTGGGTTTCATACAATCGCGGGTGAGCGCGGCATTCTTGCCCAACCAGAACTTGACCGCAGAATCCAGTTGGCTGAGGAAAAGCTGATGCTGCTTAGCACGCATCATGACTATCTGACCCATCGGATATCGCTTATGCGGAGCGAAACTCTTGATGCTGACATACTTGAGGAGACTGCGCAGGCCGAACTTGGTCTTTACTCGCCCGATGATGTAATTATTTCAATTGATCTCTCAGATTTGAAATTTTAGGAATGTTTAAGCAAATTGTAAGTTAACTGAAATAAAGTTTATTCAAAAAAAATCAAATAAAATCAGAATAATAAAAGTATTGCAATTATATGAAATTCGTTAAATTCTTGCGCCATGGAACAGGTGCCTCCCGGCATTGCTGTAGTTTCAGGGAGAAGAAAGATGGCGCAGAAAGCAAGAACACCGCGCAAAAAGAAACCCGGTCGTCCACCAAAGGCAATCGCCACCGGCAGAAACGACATGCCAGCCACCGAAGATTTGACCGCGATGTATCACGACATGCTGTTGATCCGCCGGTTTGAGGAAAAGGCTGGGCAGCTCTACGGCATGGGACAAATTGGTGGTTTTTGCCACCTCTACATTGGCCAGGAAGCCGTTGTTGTAGGTCTCCAGTCCGCAACAAGACCCGGTGATACGGTTGTCACTTCTTATCGTGACCATGGTCATATGCTCGCTTGTGGCATGGATGCGGATGGCGTGATGGCAGAATTGACCGGCCGAGAGAGTGGGTATTCACGTGGCAAGGGCGGCTCAATGCATATGTTCAGCCGGGAAAAAAAATTCTTTGGCGGTCATGGCATTGTTGGCGCACAGGTTCCGATTGGCTGTGGGTTGGCTTTTTCACACAAATACAAAGACGAAGCTAATGTTTGCATGACCTTTCTTGGGGATGGCGCGGTCAATCAAGGTCAGGTCTATGAGAGTTTCAACATGGCCGCCCTGTGGGATCTGCCGTGTCTATTTGTCATCGAGAACAATCAATATGGCATGGGAACAGCCGTAACCAGAGCTGCGGCTGGCCGCGCCCTTGCTGAACGCGGCTCAGCCTATGGCATTCCGGGCAAACAGGTCGATGGCATGGATGTCCTGGCCGTGCGCGAGGCGGGTCTTGAGGCGCTGGCGCATTGCCGCGATGGCAAAGGCCCGTATATTCTGGAAATGAAGACCTATCGCTATCGCGGCCACTCGATGTCCGATCCGGCGAAATACCGCACGCGCGAGGAGGTTGACGCGATGCGCAAACAGCATGATCCGATCGACCAGCTACGCGAGCTCCTGATCAAGCAGAATGTCAGGGAAGAGGCGCTCAAGGCAATGGATGCCGAGGTCAAGGCCGTTGTCACCAAGGCAACCGAATTTGCCCAGACCAGCCCAGAGCCCGATCCCTCTGAACTGTTCACCGATATTCTGCTGCCGGTATCTGCCGGCACAGCCGCATCGACGGAGGCGTAATCATGGCAATCGAAATCAGGATGCCAGCGCTCTCGCCGACAATGGAAGAGGGAACATTGGCGAAATGGCTTGTGGCCGAGGGTGACGAGGTGCGCTCCGGCGATGTGATTGCCGAGATTGAGACCGACAAGGCGACGATGGAGGTCGAGGCCGTTGATGATGGCGTCGTGGGAACGCTGCTCGTTGCTGCCGGTACCGAGAATGTCAGGGTCAATGCGCCGATTGCCATCCTGCTGGCCGAGGGTGAGGAGGCAGGCGCTGCGATTGCCGCTACGCCTGAAGCAGCTGCTGCTGAGACCCCCATACCGGCTCCTGCACCGGCCACTGCACCGGCCCCTGCACCTGAGTCCGTATCGGCACCGGCTGGCGCAGCCATTGCCGCCGAGGCACAATGGGATGGCGCAACGGTCAATATTACCGTGCGCGAGGCGCTACGTGATGCCATGGCCGAGGAAATGCGCCGCGACGACAATGTGTTCGTGATGGGCGAGGAAGTTGCCGAATATCAGGGCGCCTACAAGGTTACGCAGGGTCTGCTTGCCGAATTCGGGTCAAAGCGCGTGATCGACACACCGATTACCGAACAGGGGTTTGCCGGCCTTGGCGTTGGCGCTGCCTTTGGTGAGCTGCGTCCAGTGATCGAATTCATGACCTTCAATTTTGCCATGCAGGCGATTGACCAGATCATCAATTC
>CAJWKB010000021.1 GCA_913042065.1 uncultured Alphaproteobacteria bacterium
GACGATACGTGATATCACACCCTTATTACCGTGACGACCAGCCATCTTGTCACCGGGCTGCAACTTGCGCTTTACGGCAACGAACACTTTGACCATCTTCATAACGCCTGGCAGCAATTCATCGCCGCCCTGCAGTTTGTCTACCTTGTCATTGAAGCGTGCTTGCAATTCAGAAACAGCACTTTCAAAGTTGGCAATTTGTGCCTCGATGAGCTTTTGTACCTTGTCATCCTTGACGGCAATTTGCTGCCAGATTGATTTTGGCAGCTCTTCAAGTATGTCCTTGGTAAGTTTCATGCCCTGCTTGACACCTTTCAGTCCGGACGCAACCGTCTGGTCAGAGAGAAGTTCGCTCATCTTGCCGTGGAAACCACGTTCAAGAATGGCGCGCTCATCGTCACGGTCCTTACCCAGACGGTCAATCTCGGCACGGTCGATAGCCAAAGCACGTTCATCCTTTTCAACGCCACGGCGCGAAAAAACTCGCACTTCAACAACCGTACCTGAACCACCTGGTGGCAATTTCAGCGAGGTATCACGGACATCAGATGCCTTTTCGCCGAAGATCGCGCGTAGCAGTTTTTCTTCAGGTGTCATTGGTGATTCACCCTTCGGCGTGACCTTGCCAACCAGAATGTCGCTTGGGCCTACCTCAGCACCTACGTAAACAATACCAGCTTCATCGAGATTCTTAAGCGCTTCCTCACCAACATTTGGAATGTCGCGGGTAATTTCCTCCTGCCCCAGCTTTGTATCGCGAGCCATGACTTCGTATTCCTCGATGTGAATTGAGGTAAAGACGTCATCGCGGACAATACGCTCGGAAATCAGAATTGAATCCTCAAAATTGTATCCATTCCAAGGCATGAAAGCGACGAGGACATTTCGGCCAAGCGCCAGCTCGCCATCCTCTGTTGATGGACCGTCAGCGATAATGTCACCACGACGCACCATATCACCCACTTTGACCAGCGGGCGCTGATTCACTGTGGTGTTCTGGTTAGAGCGCTGGAATTTAAGCAAAGCATAGATATCGACAGGAGATACATCTAACCCGCTTTCCTCCGAAGCTCGGACCACTATTCGGGTGGCGTCAACCTGATCAATTATTCCTGCCCTGCGGGCGACAATGGTCACACCGGAGTCACGAGCCACACGAGCTTCCATACCGGTGCCCACGATTGGTGCCTCTGCTTTCACGAGCGGTACCGCTTGGCGCTGCATGTTTGATCCCATGAGGGCGCGGTTCGCGTCATCATTTTCAAGGAACGGAATAAGCGCTGCGGCAACTGATACAAGCTGCTTTGGCGACACATCCATCAACTCAATGTCGGTTGGACGAGCCAAGCCAATCTCGCCAGCCCGGCGCACAGGAATTAACTCCCCAACAAAAGAGCCTTTGGCGTTCAGCTCAGCGTTAGCTTGAGCAATGGTGTAACGCCCCTCTTCCATCGCTGAAATATAGCTCACTTCATTTGTAACCTTGCCATCGATGACTTTGCGGTAGGGTGTTTCGATAAACCCATAACGGTTGATCTTTGCGTAGGTTGCTAACGAATTGATCAGACCAATATTCGGCCCCTCAGGCGTTTCGATTGGGCAGATACGACCATAATGCGTTGGGTGCACGTCACGCACCTCAAAACCTGCCCGCTCACGAGTGAGACCACCCGGCCCAAGCGCTGACACACGGCGCTTGTGGGTGATTTCAGATAGCGGGTTTGTCTGGTCCATAAACTGCGAAAGCTGCGACGAGCCAAAGAATTCACGAACAGCAGCCGCTGCAGGCTTGGCATTGATCAAGTCAGCAGGCATAACAGTGTCGATCTCAACAGAACCCATGCGCTCACGGATAGCACGTTCCATGCGCAGAAGACCAATCCGATACTGGTTTTCCATTAATTCGCCAACCGAGCGGACTCGGCGATTCCCAAGATGATCAATGTCATCAATGTCGCCACGGCCATCCTTGAGCCCAGTCAAAACTTTCAAGATCGACATGATGTCTTGTTTGCGCAGTACTCGCACACTATCGTCCGTATCAAGCTCAAGGCGGGAGTTCATTTTCACTCGACCGACAGATGACAGATCATATCGGTCAGAGTTAAAGAATAGGCTCTCAAACAACGCATGTGCGCTTTCCAATGTTGGCGGCTCACCGGGCCGCATCACGCGGTAAATGTCAACTAGAGCTTCTTCGCGACAAGTGTTGCGGTCAGCCGCTAGCGTGTTACGCAGATGTGGACCGAAATTGACATTATCGATGAATAAAACATCAATCTTATCAAGGCCGTTCTCAGACAGTTTGACAAGCAGGTCTTCACTTAGTTCGTCGCCAGCCTCTGCAAATACCTCACCGCTACTCATATTGACGATGTCATCAGCAACATAGCGGCCTAGCAGATCCGAATCTGGAACATGAATCGCCTCGACGCCACTTTCTGCAAGTTTACGGAGTGACCGCGGTGTCATCTTGGTTCCAGCTGTCGCTAAAACTTTCTTACTTTTGGAGTCAACTAGGTCCCGGACTAGCTTGCTGCCTTTCAGCGATTCTGCGTCAAACGCATAGCTCCAACCATCACCATCACGCCTGTAAGTGACTGATTGATAAAAGTAGGCGAGAATTTCATCTCGGCTCATACCATCTATCTTAGCAGGACTAACAGCTTCGCCAGTTTCGGCACAATTTTCGATGTAGGAGAGTGAACCCTCATCGGGAAGTGCCATCATCAATGTTGTTGCTGGCAATTTACGCTTTCGATCAATACGAACATTGAGAATGTCCTTGGCATCAAACTCAAAGTCTAACCAGGAACCGCGGTAGGGGATCACGCGGGCGGCGAATAGAAATTTCCCAGAGGCATGTGTCTTGCCCCGGTCATGGTCAAAAAACACCCCAGGTGACCGGTGCATCTGCGAAACAATCACACGCTCCGTACCATTGACTATGAAGGTACCATTTGATGTCATCAACGGCATATCACCCATGTAGACATCCTGTTCCTTAATGTCGCGGATTGAGCGCGCGCCAGTATCTTCGTCCTCTTCCCACACCTCAAGGCGGAGTGTCACCTTCAGTGGCGAGGCATAAGTCAGACCGCGCTGTTGGCACTCTTCAACGTCATATTTGGGTATTTCAAGGTCGTAGGAAACAAATTCCAACTTTGCCCGACCAGCAAAATCTTCAATGGGGAAAACAGACTTGAAGGTTTCCTGCAATCCATGATCGCCGCGCTCATGTACGGGGATATCCATCTGCAAAAACGTATCATAGCTCGAACGCTGAACATCAATCAGGTTCGGCATTGGCGTGATCTCTTCGAGATGACCGAAAGTACGGCGTACGCGCTTGCGACTGTCAAGTGTGCTTATCTGAGATGCCATATAGAAAATCCTCTTGAAAATGCCAAACAAAACAACTTGTTGATCACCAAATTGCTGTCATGGGCCAATGCAGTTGACCGATCCTTAAAAGTCCATTCGATAAATGAACTTGCACCGGATGGCAAAACCATCCGGTGCAAGTCCAGTATTCAGCGTCTGTAAAGATGCTGAACCGCCAAAGTTATTTGACTTCGACAGTTGCGCCAGCTTCTTCCAGCTTGCCTTTAATTTCTTCTGCCTCGTCTTTAGCAACACCTTCCTTGACGGCTTTAGGCGCACTTTCGACCAAATCCTTGGCTTCTTTTAGCCCAAGACCAGTGATGGCACGTACTTCCTTGATCACATTGATCTTGGAGGCACCGGCGGCAGTCAGGACGACGTCAAACTCTGACTTCTCCTCAGCGGCGGCGCTAGCATCCCCACCACCAGCCGGCATAGCAACGGCCATGGGAGCAGCAGCGGCAGAAACGCCCCACTTCTCTTCAAGCAACGTTGCCAGCTCAGCAGCTTCCAGAACTGTAAGGTTGGATAATTCTTCTGCAATTTTTTCAATATCAGCCATGATTTACTCCATAGGGCTTGAACTTCTGATGGGGTTGGCAATCAACCCTGCTGCAATTGGTCTTCCCGTGCCTTGATAACGCGTGCCAACTTGCCGGCCGGAGCCTGAGCAACACGTGCCACTTTCGTTGCCGGCGCTTGTAGAAGCCCGACGAGCTTGCCACGCAATTCGTCAAGGGATGGCATCATGGCCAACGCTTCGACGCCAGCCTTGTCGAGAATTTTCCCGTCCATGCTGCCACCAACGATGGTTACTTTGTCATTACCCTTGGCATATTCAACGAGGATCTTGGCGGCCGCCACCGGATCAGCTGACATGCCAACGGCAGTCGGTCCGGCAAAAAGTGGTTCAAGCTCCCCAAAGCGCGTGCCTTTGAGTGCCAGCTTGGCAATCCTATTTTTGGTTACCTTAAAGCCAGCTCCAGCTTCCCGCATCTTTCCACGCAGGTCGCTACTCTCTACAACGGTCATACCAACCTGATGAGCCACCACGATTGTAGATGACTCATTAAAGGTTGATTGCAGCGTTTCGATCAGTTTGGCTTTTTCAGATCTGTTCACCGATCGTCTCCGCTCTTTATGAAGATAAGCCATCAAGCTTATCTTCGGTTGCAAAATGAGCTAGTAATTAACACCAGCTCGCTGGCCTGCCCATAAGAAGGTCAAGCAGTAAGTCTGCTCTTGCTCCCCGTCTATTACAGGAAATTAAGCCAGAAAGGTTACCCTTTCGGCTCCTGCAGTCTAGGACAGGTACGGGGCCACACCGCATTTTCTGGCACAGCCCCTATTCACCAGCTGGGGTTACCCAGATGGCAAAATCAATGTAGGACGCACGCTAGACGGCGTCCTCAACAAAAACGCCGACGCCCATGGTTGAGCTCAGGGTTATTTTCTTAATGTAAGTACCTTTGGCACCACTAGGGCGCGCCTTTCTAACAGCGTCAATAAAAGCTGCGGCGTTTTCGGTGATTTGATCAGCGGTGAAACTTGCCTTGCCAATCCCAGCGTGAACAACGCCAGCCTTTTCAGCGCGATACTGAACCTCACCGGCCTTAGCCGCCTTAACTGCTGCCGAAACATCAACCGTGACTGTCCCCAGCTTAGGGTTTGGCATGAGACCACGTGGACCAAGCACCTTGCCTAGCCTACCAACGATGCCCATCATGTCAGGAGAGGCAATGACACGGTCAAAATCCGACTGACCACCTTGAATGGCCTCAGCCAAATCCTCGGCGCCCACCAAATCAGCACCAGCCGCCTTTGCTTCTTCAGCCTTGGCATCCTTAGCAAAAACAGCCACACGCATACTCTTACCAGTACCATTCGGCATGGCAACAACACCCCGGACCATTTGGTCGGCATGGCGTGGGTCAACACCCAAATTCATTGCAATCTCTATTGTTTCATCAAATTTTGTGCCGTTGGCATTCTGCTTGACTAATACCGCAGCCTCGGCAAGCACATATTGCTTCTTCCGGTCCACGGCTTCAATCGATGCTTTCATCTTTTTCGAAACTTTAACCATTATTTCACCCCTCCACCACTTCAAGACCCATGGCGCGGGCTGACCCCATAACCATCTGCATGGCGCCTTCGACGTCAACAGCGTTCATGTCACCAATTTTCTGATCTGCAATCTCGCGCACCTGTGCCATCGTAACTTGGCCAGCAACAACACGTCCTGGCTCCTGACCACCCTTCGGCAAACTAGCCGCTTTTTTCAAAAAGAAGCTGACCGGAGCCGTTTTTGTGGCGAAAGTGAAAGACTTATCTTGATAGACAGTAATGACGACCGGAATGGGCATGTTCTTTTCCAATGAGTCTGTCGCTGCGTTGAACGCCTTACAAAACTCCATGATGTTCACGCCGCGCTGGCCTAACGCAGGGCCAACAGGTGGCGACGGGTTAGCCCCTCCTGCCGGGATGTTCAACTTAATGTAGCCATCAATCTTTTTCGCCATTGCCGTCTTTCCCTATCGCCACATCGCTGTGCCGCGATCTTAATTAAAACAACCTAAATTTTCTCGACCTGTGAATATTCAAGTTCAACTGGTGTTGACCGGCCAAAAATTGACACGGTCACGCGCAAGCGAGCCTTGTCATCATCGGCTTCTTCAACATATCCATTAAAGGACGCAAATGGACCATCTGAAACCCGGACCTGTTCTCCAACATCAAAGCTCACCGTTGAGCGTGGACGCTCTACGCCCTCGCTTATCTGTTTAATCAACCGCTCGGCCTCGGAATTGGTGATCGGCACAGGTTTCCCTTTGCCCCCTAAGAAACCAGTAACGCGCGGTTGACTGGTAACTAGCTGCCACGCTTCGTCTGTCAAATCCAGTTTAACTAAGATGTATCCAGGAAAAAATTTCTTCTCGCTCTGAACTTTTACGCCCTTTTTGACTTCGACGACCTCCTCTGTAGGCACCATAACGTCTTCGATTTGATCAGTGAGACCTTGCGTGTCGGCTTGCTCACGGATGGCCTGAGCCACTTTTTTCTCAGAACCTGAAAAAACATGAACAACATACCAGCGATGAGCCATAATCCGCCTATTCCAATCCGAACTTCAACCCTAAAAAAAAGTTCCTCACCCTAACCGCCAAGGCCAAGGACTAGCTGCACACCGCTTGAAAGAACCATGTCTACGAGCAGGAAAAACAGCGCTGCGATAGTGACCATGACAAAAACAGTCAGTGTAGCGGTCCCGGTTTCGCGACGAGTGGCCCAAGAAATTTTTGATATTTCCTGACGGACCTGCCTTACAAACTGCGCGGGTGATGATTTAGCCATCAATCAAGGTGCCAATTTTTATTTCTAACATTAACGGTGTTGACAACATGATCGATCAAAAACAAGCGCAAAAAACGCGGCTTCAAAGCCGTTTTTTCAATTTTTCGCCCATAAATTAAATTGTTGTCGACACCGTGGATCCGGGTTCTAGCAAAGTATGCCCGGTAAGGCAACCATCAAATGCACTAATTTTTCTACAGAACATGTGCCCAAGCAACCCAGTGACGCGACAACAGAACCATCGATGAATGTCGTTAACCTTTGACACCCAAAAGCTTAGTTTGCAAGCTTCGATTGCAACGCCAAAAATGACATACCCATGCCGAACAGACCAACCCCAACGACAGACCCCATGCCTATGGTAAAACTTGCATCGCCACCCATCGCTACTATGCCACTACCTAGCAAGCCACCAATCAGCATTTGTGAGGCGCCCACAAGCCCCATTGCTGAACCACTATCAACACCAGCAGCTTTTACCGCAGCGATCGCGCTATTGGCAACCGTAAAGCCGTGACCAAAACCCATCACCACCAGACACCCGGTGACTAGGATCGCCGAGCTAGCGTTAGAGAGGTGAGCAACAAGTGCAGAGCCCACCCCCAAGGCCGAAATTAGTGCACCCCAGAACGACGTTAGCTCCAGTCCTAAGGTTGAAACAATGCGCCGGTTAACAATGTTTCCAGCCATGTAACCAAACGAGCAAAGACAAAAAAACATTCCATATTCCAGCGGTCCAATGCCAAAGCGATCATATTGGTAGGGCATGATTCCACTCAGCACAAAAAACATTGCAACAGCCATTCCCGAGGTCAGACCATTGGCCATAAAATTAAGGTTGACCATTAGGCCGGCATAGGCTCTTACGATACAACCAATCCGAATTCGAGTTTCTCGCTCAACCTTTGTTTCGTTCAGCATAAAAAAAGTGGCGGCCAAGGTCATGCCAGCACTGATTACCATAATAAAAATGCACCCCTGCCAGCCAATAGATTGAGCAATTGCTCCACCAAAGGCAAACCCCAAGATCGGCACGATAGCCTGCACCATGGTGATTGTTGACAGCTGCCGACCGGCCTCGGCGCCAACAAAGGTATCATTGATGATTACGCGCCCCATGACCACGCAGGCAGCAGCTCCAGCGCCCTGCAGAACTCGCATCAAAACAAGCATATCTATGCTTGTCGCAATGAATGCCCCAAAACCACCAAGAAGAAACAGTGCCGAACCAAACAGCATCACCGGCCGCCGACCAAACCTGTCGGAAAGCGTTCCAGCAATGAGCTGGCCAATACCAAGCGCCATCATGAAACCGGTTAAAACAAGCTGCACCTGATCAGCGGTCGCCAGAAAGCTATGACGGATTAGCGGCACGGCCGGTGACAGAAGCGACACGCCGATGTTGGAGCTCGAGACCGCAAGCACAAGCACCCAGATTGGCGGCCCTGCTGGCGCGATGGCACGAGAGATTGACATTGGGCCTCCCCGAGGGTTTGCGGCAACGGCACCGCGCAGTAACAACGACCGCCAAGGTAGCGGCGTCACGAGCGGCATTTTTTCAAGCCCACTACCTTTCTACTAGCATTTTGTTATGGATTGAAACAAGGTCGGGCTAAATCGAGGAGTGGCCCTTGCCTCATCTCCTGAACTAACCGTGTGGGATTCAATGCGCCTGACCGATAACATTATGGGTGCCGCCCTGATGACAGCCTGTGTTCTGGCCTATGTCGTCAATGATGCGGTGATGAAATTGCTGTTCAATGAGATGGCGTTGTTTCAGGCGGTCTTTCTTCGTGGGTTGATGACGATTCCCCTGCTTTGTCTGATGGTGTGGCGTAGCCAAGTGGTAATCCGCGGCATTTCGCGCCAGAACAAACGACTGGTAGCGCTGCGCGTTGGTGCTGAAATCTGTGCTACCATCGCCTTTCTCACGGCGCTCAAACATATGCCGCTTGCCAATATTACAGCCATTCTACAAGCACTGCCACTTGCGGTCACAATGGCGGCGGCTCTGTTCCTTGCAGAGCCGGTGGGATGGCGACGCTGGAGTGCTATCATCATAGGCTTCACAGGCGTGCTGATCGTTATTCGACCTGGTCTTGCAGGCTTCAACATCTATTCACTCTCAGCGCTTGTTGCAGTGGCTTTTATCACCCTACGAGAGATCACCACCCGCCTTCTCACCAGCGATGTCCCCTCGCTCACCGTGGCCCTCTCGACGGCGATCGGAATCACACTTTTCGCGGCGGTAATGATGGTCAACACTGAGTGGCGCGCAGTTCATTCGCTGTCCTGGCTGTTGCTGGCAGGGGCAGCGGTTGCCATACTGTTTGGCACACTGTTCAGCGTAATGGCAATGCGCGTTGGTGAGATCAGCTTTGTGGCGCCTTTTCGCTATACCGCCATGGTGTGGGCGATAGGGCTTGGCATCATGATGTTTGGTGACTGGCCGGATCAGCTGACCCTGATCGGCACCGGCATCATCATCGTCACCGGCATCTATTCCTTCCACCGCGAACAACGCCGCCGCCGGATGGCCGAGACACGGTCGGATTGGAAGTTTGACCAAGGCTAATGTTGCTATCGCCTAATCGTCCGTAACTCGTAATTCTTCATAATCCACCCTCACATATGCGCGATAGGCAGGGCGTGTGGACAAAAGATCATAATAGCGGCGTAGATTTGGTAGATGCGGGCGCTCGATCGAAATGTCGTAATACCGATAGAGACAATGCCCCATCTGGATATCAGCAAGGGTGAAATCATATCCGGCCAGATATTGATGGACTGCGAGGCGGTCATCAGCGATTCGCAAATATTTTTCCAAAGTTTTCATATTTGTGGCGATGGTCTCCGGGTTTTGACGTGATGGTGCTGTGCGCACCACCAGCCAGAAAACAGGTGCGGTAAATTTCAACGCGATGTTGATTTTCGCCCATTCGGCCCATTTGTCGGTCTGTGCGCGCGCGACAGGGTCGGATGGCCAAAAACTCTTTGGAGCATATTTGCCGGCAAGATAGCGCAGGATGGCACCAGTCTCGAATAGCGGCGGTGCTAAACCATCAATCAGCGTTGGCACCAGACCATTGGGATTCATCTCCAGATAATCCGACGTATCGACAACACCATGAATATAGCCCGCATTAATCCGCTCAAACGGCAAGTTCAATTCAGCAAGGCACCACAGAACTGCCTGTACATTCGACGATGACAGCCGGCCCCAGATTCTGATTGCGGTTTGAGTCTCTGCAGTCATTTTCTACCACCCCGATCAGCATTGTAAGGTGCTAATCCAGATGCAGGATAAAGAGTTATAACCATCACCATCAAACAACCAGTCTCAGCGCATGAAAATCATCCGTGGCCGTGGGCGGCGCGCACTCTTTGGCTGGTGCCGGTTAAGATAACGCTCAATCAATCCCCACAGTCCAATGATACACAGCGTCAGCAAAATGAAATAGCCCGCCACAATCGGATAGGGAATGAAAGGGTTGAACGTCTTGTCAGCAAAATAACTGGCGTAATAGAGTGCGTCACCCGATTGCCGCCACGCCGGGAAGCCAGAGAAAAACACCAAAGTCGTGGCATGAAACATGAAAATGGCCTCATTGGTGTAAGAGGGCCAGGCAAGGCGCAGCATCGTCGGCCAGATCACCCGCCAAAATTTCTGCCGCTGATTCATGCCATAGGCATCAGCTGCCTCAAGGTCGCCAAGCGGTATAGACTGCAACGCGCCATGAAAAATATTGGCGGAATAGGCGGCAGTGTTCAGAAACAGCACGATCAGGGCGCCAAGCCAGGCTCGTGTCAGCCAGCGTGTCTGCGCATCGATCACCACAAAGCAAAAATCAATCACCACGCCCAGCTTCGGCAGCGAGACAAACAGCAGATAGGCGATAAAGAACTGGATGAACAGGGGCGAACCACGAAACAGAAAAATGAAACTCGATGCCGGCACACGCAACAGCGCCGATCTGGCATTCTTACCAAGCGCGAGCGCAATTGCCAGCCAGAAGCCGAAGGCCAGCGACAGGATGCCAAAATAAACATTCCAAATCAGGCCGCTGCCAATCAGCACCGCCTGCTCGCACAGGGTGATGTCAGCTTTCGGCAGCAACCGCTCGCCGATGCCGATCGATCGCAGGCCATAGCCCTGTAATGTCTCAAAACAGCTCATCGTCCGATCTGCCCCCCCTGCTGATTACCGCCAAGCGTCGCCTGCCCCATATTGTAGCGCACCATGAGTTTGGCAAAGACAATCTCGCTAATCTTGGTCAGCCCCAGATAGAACAGCAGCAGCACAAGAAAATACCAAAGCCGCCAATCTGGATGCGGAAATGTGAAAGCACTGGTTTTAGCGCCTCCAAGCTCTCGCGCCCAATAGACGATGTCCTCGACCCCAAGCAGGAATAGCAGGGGTGTTACCTTGATCAGGATCATCCATAGATTCGACAGTCCCGGGAGCGCGTAGATCCACATCTGTGGTAAGAGCACCCGCCAGAAGACCTGCGGTCTGTTCATACCATAGGCCTGGGCTGTTTCTAGCTGGTTGTGCGGCACCGCCTCGAAGGCGCCGCGAAATGTATTGCCGGCAAAGGCACCAAAAACGATGGCAAATGACAACACCGCAAGGGCAAAGCCATAGATTTCATGCAGCCATTGTGGATCGCTGTTCAGTGGCAGTTTGGCGATCGTGCAAACAACAAAATCATTGCCCCGACGCACCGGCTCCAGAACATCAGGACACATGATGCGATGGCGCAAATATTCAAATCCCTGATCAATTGCGATGGGTACGAACAGGAAAAAAACGATATCCGGCACCCCGCGCACGATCGAGATGTAGCCCCGGCCTAGCAGACGCACCGGCAATAATCGGGCGTGGCTGGCAACAGCACCAAGCAGGCCAAAGATGATCGCCACCGGAGCAGTGATTGCTAGTAAGATAAGCACTATCAGGAACGACAGGTAAAACGCCATATGCTTACCAGTCATTAGGTAGCAAGACAACCAGGCAAGCCCCTCAAGAAGGGATGGATCCGCGCAGCTGCCCCCCATCACCCGGTTCCCTTTCTGCCATCACCGGCGTTTCCGGATACTGGCCGGAACGGTGCCAGCAGCTGGCTCGTTGCGCCAGTTAGTATCTCCGTCATTCCATGATACGCCACGGCCGCCATGTTCGAAATGCCAGAATGCATCACGGCTACATATAGGCCAGAAATCACATCTCCACCCGGCCGCCAGATCCGGCCAATTTTGGGCAGGCCTCCCTTCGGAATGACACGCCGGCCCAGACTGAAAGACGCAATCTCTAGCGGTGCAGGACAGTTTAGCGCACGCTCCACACGCGCCACAAGCCGCGCTGCTGAGTCCTGTTGGCACTGGCCATCCTCTGGTGCTTGATGATGGTTGAATGTGCCGCCGATCAGCAATTGCCCAGTACCTGTCTGGCGGACATGATAATCCGGCGCGGTTAGCAGATGCGGCAGAAACTTTGGCAGGGGCTTAGTTGTGACCAGCAGGCCAGTAGTGGGTGTCATCTCAAACGAAACGCCCACACTCTCAAGCAGCGTCGACGTTCCATTCCCACTTGCAAGGATGACCTCGTCAGCAGTGCAAGGACCGTCATCCGTCATAACCCCATAGACCCGATCTCGGTCAATCATCAGACTGTGGACATGCCGCTGTTCCGGCTTTATTGCGGCAGCGGCAAGGAGCGCCTTGACAGCATCATCCGGCTCAACAGCCAATTCCGTTGGTACATAGGCAGCTAACGGAGGTAAATCCCGCAAGCAGGGCAGCTTTGCCGCAATGGCATCTGCCGACAGCAATTCGACCGGATAGCCCCAGTCTTTGTGGCAAGCGGCGAAGGTACGCAGCGTCTCGGAGTCCATGTCCCAGGCAAACCCACCAACCGATGTGGCGACGAGATCAGGAACCGTCTGCATCCAGCGTTGCCAGAGCTGCATGCTGGCATGGCGCAGATCAAAATAGTTCCTGTCATTGTCGGTATTGGCGTTGATCCATGCCCAGCTGTTGGCAGTGGCAGTACCACCGCTGTTGACCGGCAGGCTGGATAGCACCCGCGTTGGCACACCGCGCTGTGCCGCCGCATAGGCAAAACCAGAGCCAATGATTCCGCTGCCGATGATCAATACCGACGGTGTGGTCATGAAAGCGGTCTCCGATGGATGCGGGGTTGCGAACATGCGATTTGTCTGAGGACAGAGGCGAAGTGCGATCTGCTATGGCTTAACAAAAAGGGCAAAGGCAATCGCTAAAACCGCCTTTGCCTGAAATGATCTGCCCACTGGCATCAATGCCTAAAACAGGTTGGCGTCTTCACCGAACCATTTTGAGATCATCTTGTTCAGCGAGCCGTCAGCCTTCATCGAGCTGATGGCCTTGTCCATTTTTGCTTTCAGATCACCATCTGACTCGCGGATGCCCATACCGACACCACCGCCGATACCGACCTGGCCGACGGTGGCAAGCTCACCACCTGATTCGGCAACAATTGGGAGCAGATAGTCGCCATCGGCAAGAACTGCGTCCGCCTCGCCATTTCTAACAGCTGCAATAGTCTCATCCGGAGTCTTGAACCCCATCAAGGTCGCGTTTGATTCTTGGATATAATCAGCCTGGATAGTAGCGTTTTGGGCAGCGATATTAGCTTTATTAACATCTACTGTCTCGCCACTTAGCCCAACATAAAATGATGGGGACGGCGGAATATATTCTTGCGTAAAGTCAATCACCTGATCACGCTCATCTGTAATCGACATTCCAGCAATGATTACGTCATAATTCGAATTTACCAGATTTGGAATTATCGAGTCCCAGTCATTTTTCACAAATTCACAGCTAAGACCCGCGCGCTTACATAATTCATTTCCAAGCTCGATCTCAAAACCAGCGAGCTCTCCTGAATCATCAACAAAATTCCACGGCTCGTAAGCACCCTCAGTGCCAAGCCGAACCGTATCTGCCAGTGCGCCACTGGCAGTAACCACTGCGAAAACCGCAGTAAGCATTATTTTTTTCATCTCTTTCTTCCTTTTTGTTATGCTTTGGTAATTTGAGTCGATCGCAAAAATTGCTTAAGTCGATCCGACTTCGGTGCTTTGAACAATGTCTGCGGCGTGCCCTCTTCAAGGATTTTTCCTTGATGAAGGAATGCCACGTGGTCCGACACATCATACGCTAAATTCATGTCGTGGGTAACTAAAATCATTGTTCTGCCCTCCTTTGCCAGTGCCTTTATGACCTGCACAACTTCCTGTTCCATTTCTGGGTCCAGTGCCGATGTGGGTTCATCCATTAAGATAGCTTTTGGATTCATTGCTAACGCCCGTGCAATACCAGCACGTTGTTGCTGACCGCCGGATAATTGTGCCGGGTACACATCTGCCTTGTCCAAAATACCAACCTTTTTGAGCAGGCTGCGAGCACGCGCTTCAACTTCATGTGAGGGTTGTTTCAGCACAGTGATCGGAGCTTCGGTGACATTTTGCAAAATTGTCATGTGTGACCATAGATTAAACTGCTGGAACACCATAGATAGCTGACTGCGGATTAGTTGCACCTGATTTTTGTCAGCGGGATAACGTGTACCACCCGTGCCTCCCCAGCGCACCCTTTCACCACAAAATTGAATATCTCCCCGCTGGCTATTTTCCAACAAATTTGCACATCTCAGCAACGTGGATTTACCAGACCCAGAAGCACCTATCAAGCTGACAACACTACCCTCATAAGCCACTAAACCAACACCGTTTAGAACTTCTAAGCTATCATAGCTTTTGTAAAGATTATGTATCTGAAGAACCGGCGATTTTTCAGTCATGATGTGCCTCTAACATAATAGCCTGACATTATCGGCGATATTGAGCCGTCAAGCAACAATCATCACGAAAATCGAGAACGCTCACGTGGCTAAATCAGCAGTGTGAGTTCGCTTAAAGATATTGGTATTTGACAGATGATAAGTGGCTGCGACAAATCGTCTTTTGCATGACTTGTTCAACCCTGAAGATTTTGGCTAGCGTCATATTGTGCTATCATTTAAATCAATAACTTGGATAATCTCACTGAGATACCGGCATGCTAAATCGCGGCTGACTAGTTGGTAAGGAAAAAAATATGGGGTTAAGTGAATTTGGCCATTTTGCATTGATCTCGGCCTTTATTCTCTCACTGATACAATCGACTGTGCCGTTATTCGGTATCGCGCGCCGAGATATACAGATGATATTGATTGGTCCGGCTGCCGCTGTTAGCGCTGCTATTGCCGGTCTGATTGCATTCGGCGCATTAGTAAC
>CAJWKB010000022.1 GCA_913042065.1 uncultured Alphaproteobacteria bacterium
ATGAGCCACTGCTTGAACATACCGGAACCATCCTGGCCCTGCACGCGCGTCACCCAAACCAAAATGAATAATGCTAATAGTCAAAAAACCAATCAGCGAGAGTACCGGAAAAGCCAGCCACAGCCAGACAACAAAGCCAGCAAAGGCCAAATAAAGTGCAATAAATCTGACAAGAATTAAAGGCCGTTTCGCCTGCCCAAGACAAGCCGCAATGGCACCATCAAAGGCACCGTGGGGCAACCCGATCAAGATAACACCACCCAAGGCGAGTAAGTTAAAAAAACCCAAACTAACAATCAGCACATCAAGCGTCATCCTGCCCCCTCATCGATTTTGGATGTGGATGCCGCACCAAATGTACCCCGGCCAAATGATTTAATAATCAAGTACAAAGCTGCCTTTATGAATATCCATTTCGGCATTGCCAAAATAACTTTTAGGCGAAGCCTCCATCTAGCCTCACCGCTCAGGAATAGAGCAAATTCGTCACCATTGAGCGCCCTTGCGATCCGCAGAAACAAAGCCGGCGCGCGTGCTGGCCAATGGCGCAAAACGGCGACAAAAACCTCATCCATCCACAAGTCAACCAGCTTATGGGGGCTGCGCACAACCAGCGGGCCCTCCCTGTCCGTTAGTACTGCCGCGTTGCCGGCTCTCGCAATAATATCAGAGACTTGTTTCTGGATGAAGGTAAATGCATATCCACTTGACGGCCTGATTGCACCGCCATTGCCACCGAAGCCGACCATCGCAGACAAAGACGACGGTAGCCGCCCCAGCGGTATCGCACCAACTTCCCTTCGCTCAATGGTGAATTGAGCAACGCCGCAATGCATATCCAGATATTTAGTGATCGCTTCCTCAAAAAAAGTGTCAGGCTCGCGCATTGAAGCGAACATCGTCGACTCAACAAGAGCGATCTTGTCGCTGAAAGGCAGAAAATAGATAAAATGAATACCCCGCGACTGGTCACAGCGAAAATCCATCAGGATCGCCTGTGTTGGATCAAAACTGCCATGTGGCGCGGTGATTTCCCACCCTATGAAATGCTGGATCATCTGGCCCAGGGGAATAGCGGGCGGACGGCTGTCAAGAAGCTGTCCACCGGCGACATCCCGCAGATTTTTCTGGCTGACAAAACCCACTCCATGGTCCCTAGCTAAATCAGCGCATCTCGCCTCCCATTTTTTGCGTTGCAATGCATGATAGGCGTGTTTTTGCGACGACAACAAAGCCTCACCCTCTGTCGTGGCAACACGCCAACAGGACCAACTATGGCGTGCAAGATTTGCTGCCACCTCAAGCCCGGCGATTTTCCAGAATCCCCAGATATGGTCCTGGGGTGGTGGCGCATTCTCGGGGTGCGCAAGTGTTAGCCGGTGGTGTGGCATCTCATCAGCCCGCGCTGCGAGTGAAAGGGCCGCACAGCCATCGCCAATGATATGGACAATTTGTCGGATGTGTTTGGGTTTTGCACTAGCTGACATGAGGCAGACCTCGCAGCAAATGATGAAGTGTGCTGTCATGTCCTGCCGGTTGTGACGACACTACACGGGCAAAAAGACTGCCCATCGCACTCAATGAAGAACATAATTTTGTTGGCTTGCTAGTTACCTGCCGGCCTCGATGCCAAGCAAAGCCGGTGGCGGCAAGCTGCACACCAATCTGACGGTAGACACGGGCTGCAACGGCAATGCTAATATGCGCACGCCACGGTAAATAATGATAACCATGTCTACCGCTTTGATAGTATCGATCTGCTAACATTAGAAGTCGTTCAATCGCCAATGCAACTTGCTTGCTGTTGGCGCTATCGGGCGCATTTGCCGCGGCGCAGATTGCAGTCGGCGACATGTCATTGACCCACACGCCCGGAAGGTAACGACGGCCCATCTGGGCATCTTCCAAAACGTCGCGAGCTATGTTGGTCAACTGCATACCGATTCCAAGATCTATGGCATGGACTCTAGCGCTGGTATCTCGGCAATCCAGAACGTCACACATCAACAATCCAACAGTACCGGCCACACGATAGGCGTAGCGTAGCAGCGCAGCTTCGTCTTCAAGACAGACCTCATCGGCCTGATCCTGCAAGAGCCCCTCGATCAGTGCGGTCAGAACATCCGATGAAAATCCCATCTCAATCATAAACGGGTGAAAGGCCGCAAAGGCAGGATCTTCAGCATTACGGCCTTTTGCAAGATCGGCCTCGATGCAAGCAAGCCGCGCCGGTCCATCTGGAACATCATCATCAGCCATATCGTCTAGAAGGCGGCAAAAAGCATAGAGTCGAGCGGCATCATAGCCCATTCGCGCACCAAGAAACCGGCTCGCCCAATAGAAACTGAGTCCATTTGTAGCCAGCGACTCTTGTGGTGTGAGAGTTTCGTTTCGGATCATTCCCCTATCAGCCAATACCCGGCTATCACCTCCCATTACCAGAAGCTATCAGCCAGCTTTGCGCGCCTGATCCTCTTCATCTATCAACGCCTCGACTACTTTAGCAGAACAAAGTACGCCTGGCATCCCAGCACCCGGATGTGCGCCAGCAGCAGAAAAATAGAGGTTTGAGATATGTGGATCACGGTTGTGATAGCGGAACCATGCTGACTGGGCAAAAATCGGCGCAATCGAGAAGCCAGCCCCATGCATCGACCGATAATCTGTCTTAAAATCCTCTGGCGTCATCCAAAAATCCTCGGTGATCACGTCCTTTAGATCCGGCATAATGGTAGCGTCAAGGGCCGCAACAATCCGATCCCGCAACAATCGACCAGTTGTTTGCCAATCAATCTTGCCAAGGAGGTTTGGTACCGGACATAGAACATAAAAACTGTCGCAACCTTTAGGCGCAAAGCTTGAATCAGTTGCCGTAGGTCGGTGCAGATACAACGAAAAATCATCAGCAAGGATCTTTTTGTCAAAAATATCGGCAAGCAATTCCTTATAGCGAGGGCCCATCCAGATCGTGTGATGAGCAACTCCTTCATAACTTTTTCGGGCACCAAAGAAAAGCACATAAAGTCCCATCGAATATTGTGTTATCGCCTCTGGCAAAGCGCGTTTGCGCCGCTTTTCAGCAGACGGCAGCATCTGCGAATAAACTGTTGGCGGGTCACCATTGCAAATCACCCGGCCAGCAGAAAAAACCCGCCCATCGACCGCCCTCGCTCCGGTTGCGCAGCCACTCTCAGTGGTTATTTCTTCAATATCGGTACCCAGATACACCTTAACACCAGCTCTCTCCAGCAGTCTATGCAACTGTTCAACAAGCCGCCCTGTGCCACCCATACAGAAATAAACGCCCCACCGGCGCTCGAGATAATGGATCAGACTGTAGATCGAGGTTGTAGTAAAGGGATTGCCGCCAACCAGCAACGGATGAATTGAAAATGCCTGACGTAGCAAAGGGTGCTTGATATGGCTGTTGACGATCCCAGCGACCGTCTTATAGCTGCGCAGCCGCAGAAGTGATGGCACCTGTGCCATCATTGTCCAAAACCGTGTAAAGGGCTGGTCAGCAAGTTTTTCAAAGCCAATTTCAAAAATTTGCTTAGAGGTTTCCAGCAATTTTGTGTAGCCATCAACATCGTCAGCGTTAAAGCGTCGAATTTCGGCGTTGGTGTCTTCGATAGATGGACGATAATCAAACTGCTGCCCATCGTGAAAGTGAAAGCGGTACCAGGGATCAAGAGGACGAAATTCTAGATAGTCTTCACGACGTTCACCAAACAGCGCAAACAGCTCATCAAAAAGAAAAGGAGCAGTGATCACTGTCGGACCGGCATCATGGCGAAAGCCACCCCGCTCGAACACCTGTGCCCGGCCACCAATAGCCTGGAGTCGGTCAACCAGTGTCACCGAATAGCCTTTAGCTCGCATCCGAAGGGCAGCAGCTATCCCGCCAAAGCCCGCACCGATAACAAGAATATCACTGTCATTAGGCGTATCCGGTCCATCATCAACGGCTAGTAATCGAGGGGAGTTCCTCATCACAATCGATCTTCAGAGAGCGCTGTTTTGCGGTGTTAGCGCACGGACCGACCTCTGGCAAACTTGTTCCAGCATCTGGTGGACAGGTGTGATAACCTCCACCAACTCTTCAGGAAGGGATGCAGCCAACCGCTCGCTTTCGTCGAGCATACCATGCATTCTAACACCAGCAACTTTCATCGCTGCTGATTCTGCGATGGTTTCCTGCCAATATCCTAGCTGTTCACCACTGCCCAACGCATACCAGCTATCAAATCTGCTCCGCTTTTCAGCTGTAAGAGTGTCCCTGAACAACACAACAACGGCATTTGGCGCACGCCTAGCAAGGTCAGATCCAATTGTCGCGGCTCCGTCATCACCTTGAAAATTCAAAATATCGTTGGCAATCTGGTAAGCATTGCCAAGACAGCGGAAATAGGCACCAATGGTTGCTGACGCCCCACCATGAAGAGCCATAAATGCAACGCCTTCAAGTGGCGCAGTCAACAGCGGCGCTGTCTTATCAGCAGCAATTTCAATGTAACTTTGCCAATTGCAGCTTCGCTGAATATCGAACTCCCGGGCCTCACCCATAGTTGTTGTTTTCATATGATCGGCAAGAATTTTTACCAGCATTGGCGTTTGCGAACGCTGCGCAGCCTCTGCGGCCAATTCGAAAGATAACGCAACTAACCAATCGCCGAGTGTCAGCGCGACATCGCGGCCATATTTTGACCAGACAGCAGGGCGTCCACGCCGCAAATGATCACCGTCACAGATATCATCATGGATCAATGAAGCGTTGTGCAGCACTTCAATTGCAACTGCCCAATGGAGTGCAGCAGCCCTATCAACATTCAAAAGATGAGAGGCACGCAATGCCATCTTTGCCCGCAGCATCTTCCCCGGCTTTGCGAAATGATGGCTAGCTGCTTCAGCAAGCGGCTGCCCCGCTTTAGGCAGTCGGGCGGCAATGAATTCAGCGAGGCGGTTTGTTGTGGATTGACGACCCGGTAGGGGTGCCAACTCATCCGCAGCGTAAGAGCTCACTAAAGGCGACAATTCTGTCATCGCGTTACCTCCTACCTTGGTTATCTGCCGACGTTTTGAATGGCTTTGACTGGAGTGAATCCAAAGTTTAGAAAGTCAAAAAGTTATAAAGAGGGGCGGCCCACTGGACCGCCCCATCATAATTTTTTAGGCTGTCTCTTTATTCGCAGCCGCCCAGATAACCGCTACAAATGCGATTTTGTTAACAACATCAGCGATGTTATAAATCACATTTAGCAACACTGGATCTGCGGAACCACCCAAGTAGCTGAGGAAATAACCCAGCGGGTAGATTGCCCAACCCACAGTCACGATCAACCTCATTGTGCCAAAGGCAGCTTTGACAGACTCAGGCGCACTTTCTGCTGAAACTTTACCCGCTTCACCAGCGAAAATTTCATAGAGAATGTAAGCCCAACCAGCCATACCGACTACAAAGCCCAACCAGATGTTGATCATTCCAGCTTCACCTAAATAACCACCGACAAGCATTACCAGCGAGCCGATGAGTAAGCGCCAGAAAATCCCTGCGCTCACTGCCGCTACTGCAGCCAGAATGAAGTAGAATTCAACCATCTGTAGTGGAACAGTGATCAACCAATCAACATACCTGTAAACCGTAGGAGTTTCCCCAGTGGATACCCACACGTCACGCATGTAGAAATAGTGAACTGCGGCAATGATCGTTACAAGCGAAC
This sequence comes from uncultured Alphaproteobacteria bacterium, assembly GCA_913042065.1. Next base: position 5,721 of record CAJWKB010000022.1, read on the forward strand.
CCACAACCATTGATGTACGCCACTTCGTGGAAAATCTCCCAGCTTCCATTAGGAAGAAGATGGATGCAGCTACCATAGCCATTGAGATAGTCCAGAAAGAAATGCCGACAAAATCGTTGGGAGCCAACATCACTGTTTCTGCACTCGCCATTGTTGGCGAGAGGAACAGTGCTGAAGTCACCAACGCCATGAGGGCCTTGCCAGAACTGATTTTCATAATTTACCTCCGTTAACGAAATAGCCGCAATGTGACACGCTTCGTCGCGCGACATTATGTCTCACATGCAGCGGCATTAATCTAAAAGGGGTTTTGGGCTTGTGGCAAATGAATTTTAATAAATTGCCTTTTTTGTTTAAATTATCATTTATTTACAGTTAGTTAAAATAAAAAAAACAGTTTTGTCAAAATCGCAATATTCACTTGATTTTCTGTCGATAATTCAATTTTTTGAATATTTTCAGTATTTTAGGTATTTTTTTTAGAAATATGTAGAAATCGCGCTTCTTGGAAACATGCGTAAAATTATACGAAAATTTAGTCTATTTTGACTCAAATCCGGCCTGAAAACCGTTCCTTAGATAAACAACCATGCATTAAAGCCACGAAACAGCCCGAACGATCAACGCAAAATCAAATACCAAGATCCCGCTTTGTAGGCCCTATACTGACCTCTAAAATGCCCGTTTCCTCTGCGCTGCCACGCCCCCTCTTCTCGTGCATGAAGATAAATCCATCAAGAAAGCGTAATTGTCGCGATGCACTTTTTGCCATCACCTCCACCATAGCGAGATCATCAGAGCTAATCTAACTAATGAAAAAAAGATCTTGGCTGTGGCCCATTCTGAATTCTATGTTGCCGCAATGCCACGAATATTTTTGACTACCAAGTCGGCGGCTATTTCCTGCGCGCTAATCGCCTCGAAATTACGTGCTAAACGAAAGGCACCTATTTCAAGCAAATTGTATTTGTGACAACCTCCTAGTCGCGAGAATACAAAAATAAATTTTGAGGAACTACTGATTCAGTTCGTTAAAGCAATTAAAATTGCTTCAAAAGATGTGACTGTTATGTTGTTTTATTTTGGTACGTTTAATTCTTGTGACAAGTCGCCTGTATGATTACAAAACTATCTTCTACGGACATCATTGCAACCAAATGCCAGAAATTGATGCCGTTGTCGCATTCCTATCGTATTTCTGTGATATTAATATAGTTCGATAATTACCTGAGATCAGACGTGCAAAATACGACCCAGCCATCCCATCCAATTTTTTCGTTCGCAGATGCAGAGATGGGGCCGATCGCAAGCCACATCATCAGATCAGTCGAAAAAATAAGTGGCCAACCAAAAATCCGCAAATTATATTTCGACTATGTAGACGCTGACCTGCCGGCTGCTAATTTCTGGTCCGATGCACTTGACAGACTCGGCATCACCATTGATCTGTCCAGAGAAGAGGGAGCCTTCATTCCAGCACAGGGCCCGGTGGTAGCCGTTGCCAATCACCCTTACGGCGTGATTGACGGCCTTGTGCTGTGTTCACTCATGTCACAAACACGTGCTGATTACAAAATCATCACGCATCGTGTGCTACGCCAGGCGCCGGCCACCAGAGACATGATCTTGCCCATTGATTTTGATGAGACCGAAGCGGCCCTGGCGACAAATCTTGAAACACGGATCGCCGCCAACAAGCATCTGAAAAATGACGGTGCGGTAATCATCTTCCCTGCTGGATCGATTTCGCTGGCACCAAAACTGGTAGGCGACGCTTATGATATCGAGTGGAAATCATTTGCTGCCAAACTAGCGATGCACCAGAACACAGTTACAGTCCCATTTCTTTTTGATGGCCGCAATTCAGTGTTGTTTCAGGCTGCGCGGCGGCTTAGCCAAACACTAGGATATTCTCTGATGTTCCGTGAAATTTGCAAATTAATGGGGACAACAATATCGCTTACGATGCGGAAGCCGGTACATAGCGAAGAACTTCGCCCGATTGGCAACCGCAAGGAAGTGGCCCAGTATTTACGCGACATCACCTATGATTTTCCACGGCACCAGCACCAGCGCTAACACACCACAACAATTATCACATGACACTAACAAGCGGGTTGTGTCACCTTTATTTTCTATGCAACATCAGACGCTTAGATCATAGAAATTGAGGGTGGCATGGAGTTCGAGCAAACCGTTGATTATGTCATAATTGGCGGAGGGTCCGCGGGGTGTGTTCTCGCAGCACGTCTGTCCGAAGACCCGAAAACCAGCATTGTTCTACTTGAGGCAGGTGGTGAAGACAGCCACCCGCTAATCCATGTCCCCGCTGGCTATGTTAAAACCATGGTAGATCCAACTGTCAACTGGATGTTTGAAACCGAGCCCGAGTCCGGCACTGCCGACCGTGCGCTGACAATGCCCCGCGGCAAGGTGCTTGGAGGGTCATCGGCAATCAATGCCATGCTTTATGTGCGCGGCCAGCCCGCCGATTATGATGGCTGGTCACAACGCGGAAATCATGGTTGGAGTTATGATGATGTACTGCCCTTTTTCCGGAAGGCAGAGACTTGTGAATTCGCTTTGGCAGAGACGACAACACGCGGCGCCTGCGGACCTCTAAATGTCGCCAATGTCCGAAATACCTATTTTGCCCTCGACAAGGTGATTGAAGCTGCAAAAAGCTGCGGCTTCCTGCATAACATTGATTACAACAGCGGTGATCAGGACGGTTTCGGCTATTATCAGGTCACACAGAAAAATGGCCTGCGGTTTTCAGCAAAGAAAGCCTATCTGCAACCTGTCCGCAGCCGCAAGAATTTGCAGGTAATCACAAAGGCGCATGTTACCGGCCTAATTTTTGCCGATCCCGACGCACAGGACAAACGCATCATCGGCGTGAAGTTCAACTCCGGGGCAAATAGCCGTCAGATCAGGACACACAGATCTGTCATCCTGAGTGCGGGTGCATTCCAGTCGCCCCAGATACTTGAGCTTTCAGGTATCGGCAGGGCAGAGCATCTGCGCGATCTTGGCATCCGGGTGATGACCGACTTGCAGGGTGTTGGCGAAAATCTGGCCGATCATTATATCTCACGCCTTTCCTGGAGGTTAGGCGAGGACATCTCGATCAACAGAACAGCGCATGGAATGCGATTGCTTAAGGAAGTCATCCGCTTTGGCCTGACGCGGCGTGGAAGCCTGTCATTACCGGCAGGAATTCTGGCCGGCTTCGTGCGTAGCCGTGAGGGCCTCGTAGGGCCAGATATTCAATATCACATCGCCAATGCGAGTTTTGCCAACCCGGCCAAGCGTGTTTTTGACAAGTTTCCCGGCATGACCTTCGGATCCTGTCAATTGCGGCCAGAAAGCCGCGGGACCGTTCACATCAAATCCGCCGATCCTTTCGCCGCGCCGGCGATCCGCCCGAACTATCTGGCAACCGCCGGGGATGCACGGGTACATGTCGCCGGCATGCGCATTGCCCGTGACATCATGCAAAGCGAGATCATGGCACCCTTTGTCGACCATGAAATGAAGCCCGGCGTCGAACTTAACAGTGATGATGAATTGCTCGCCTATGCACGTGAGACGGGTGTCACGCTCTATCATCCAGTATCAACCTGCCGAATGGGACCATCACCGGAACAGGGCGATGTGGTCGATGCGCGCCTGCGCGTTCACGGCATCACCGGTTTGCGCGTTGTCGATGCCTCGATCATGCCGGAACTTGTTTCGGGCAATACCAACGCACCCACCATCATGATCGCAGAAAAGGCTGCAGTTATGATCCGTGAGGATGCCACCGACACAAGAAGGACAGCCTTATGAAATGTGATGCGCTAAAGGCAGAGATGACCGCATGGCGGCATGATTTTCACCGCCATCCCGAACTTGGCTTTCAAGAGGAGCGAACAGCAGGGATTGTTGCCAGGCTGCTCACATCCTTTGGCCTCGAGGTGCATGAGAAAATTGGCGGCACCGGCGTCGTTGGCGTCCTGCAGCGTGGCAATGGCACCGGCAGTATTGCCTTAAGGGCTGATATGGATGCCCTGCCCCTCGGTGAAACCGGCGATTGTGACCATAAATCCACACATGATGGCGTGATGCACGCCTGTGGTCATGACGGGCATACAAGCATGCTGCTCGGTGCAGCCAAATATCTGGCTGAGGCCGGTCATTTCAACGGTCGCGCAATCTTCATCTTTCAGCCCAATGAGGAGAACGGCTTTGGCGCAAAGGCAATGATTGATGAGGGGCTATTCACTCGGTTCAGCGCCGACGCTGTGTTCGCCATGCACAACATCCCCGGTATGGAGGCCGGTCATTTTGCTACTCGCATTGGCGCAATAACAGCCAGCGAGGCGTTGTTCGAGATCGCCATCACCGCGCGTGGCGGTCACGCAGCGCTGCCACATATGGGTGTTGATGCCATTCTTGTGGGCGCCGAAATGGTGACAGCGCTACAGAGCATCGTTGCCCGGAAACTGGATCCGGCTCAGCATGGCGTTGTCTCAGTGACCGAATTTATCACCGATGGACGACGCAATGTCCTGCCCGGCATCGCCACTTTGAAAGGCGATGCACGCGCCCTGACGCCCGCCACCAATGCCGCCATCGAGGCCTATATGCGGCAGATTGCAAACGGCATTGCCGCAGCGCATGATGTCAGCATTACCGTTGCGTATGAAACGGTGTTTCCCGCCATTCAAAATCATCAGGATGCTGTTGCCGCCGCTGCGCATGCCGCCCGGTCATCGAGCGGTCCTAGCAAGGTGAATGCGGATTGCGATCCCAAGTTATTCTCGGAGGATTTTGCCCATATGAGCAATGCCACCCCCGGCTGTTTCATGCTGATCGGCAACGGCACTTCAGGCGCCAATGCGCGCCCGCTGCACGCCACAGATTATGATTTCAATGACAAGATTCTTGTCCCCGGGGCAAGCTATGTCGCAACGCTGATCGAGGAAATGCTGGCTGATGACCACACCGGATAGCAACGAGGCCGGCTAGCTCTGATCTGCCAGATCAAGTGACAGGATCAAATCATCAACATTTAAATTGTCGCCCTCGGCAACATGCACCTTGCCTACAGAGCCCCTGACCTCCGACTTCAGTACATTTTCCATCTTCATTGCCTCGATGACCGCAACATCCTGCCCGGGCAGAACATCATCGCCAGCTGCCACCAGTAATCTTGTCAATTGTCCGGGCATCGGAGCGCAAATTTCGTTAGCACCGGTGCCACTGCTTGAAACCGGCATATGATCAAGCATCGCGGCAAAACGTTTAGGCAGAATTGACAACGACAGACGCGCCGCCCCGATTGACAGGCTGACATGATGCCCAGAATGGCGCACCTGAATGGCGAGTGGCACTTCGTTGATAGTACCGTCAAATAGACTAATGGGCGCTATAACCCTGCCAAAAATATTCTGTTTCCTGCCATCAACCACAACCGATATCTGGCCATTTGCATCCTGCTGCCAGCTTGTTCTAGCCCGATTGCCAGCTTGGTCGATGGTAACGAAATCGCGGTCCGGATTGGCGTGACTGCGCTCAGCCATCTGGCCAGCGACAATCGCCGTGCCAAGCGCCAGCAGCTGTGCACGGGTTTTGCCCTCAGGCAGCGCGGCCACAAAACCACCATCGAATTCGGCGTCGATAAAGCCGGTGGTGATGGTGCCAGCCTGGAAAGATCCATTTTCCAGAACCGCCGACAGGAACTGCCGATTGTTGGCAATGCCATCAATTTCGTAATGATCAAGCGCCAGATGCAGACGGGCAATCGCCTCAGCCCTGGTTGGTGCAAAGGCAATGAGTTTTGAAATCATCGGGTCATAGAACATCGAAATGGCACCGCCCTCAGCGACACCTGAGTCAACGCGCACACCATCACCAACCGGCTCGCGATAGCGCGTCAACTGGCCGATCGATGGCAGGAACCCACGTTCCGGGTCCTCAGCATATAGGCGGGCCTCAACAGCCCAGCCCGCTGGCGCGACATCGGCCTGTTTGATGGCAAGTGCCTCGCCAGCGGCAATGCGGATCATACATTCGACCAGATCCAGCCCATAAACCATTTCAGTCACCGGATGTTCGACCTGCAACCGCGTGTTCATCTCAAGAAAATAGAAATCCTGATCGGCGCCGACAATGAATTCGACCGTTCCTGCAGACTGGTAATCGACAGCCAGTGCCAGCTCCACGGCCTGTGCCCCCATTGCGGCCCGTGTCTCTGGCGAGATGAAGGGGCTTGGTGCCTCCTCGATGACCTTTTGATGGCGGCGCTGGATCGAGCATTCGCGCTCACCAAGAAAAATAACGTTGCCATGCTGGTCGGCAAGAACCTGAATTTCGATATGACGTGGCTGGACGACAAATTTCTCGATAAACACCCGGCTGTCACCAAACGCATTCTGCGCCTCGGTCATTGCAGCACGCATCCCCTCGGCAAGTGCCTCAGGCGTTTCCACGACGCGCATACCCTTGCCACCGCCACCTGCCGACGCCTTGACCATGACCGGAAAGCCGATGGAATTGGCCGCAACCAGAGCCTCTTCGGCATCACTGACGGCACCATCAGTTCCAGGCACGGTTGAAACGCCAGCGCTGCTGGCAAGGGCTTTTGACTCGATCTTGTCTCCCATCAGCCGAATGGCACGCGTTCCCGGACCGATAAACACCAGGCCGGCAGCCTCAACCGCCTCGACAAAATCAGCGTTTTCAGAGAGAAACCCAAAGCCCGGATGAATTGCCTCGGCACCCGTATCCTGCGCCGTCTTGATAATCCGCTCAGCGCGCAGATAGGAATCCGCCGACGCAGCGCCGCCAATATTCACCGCCTCGTCCGCCATCATCACATGCGGCGTTCCTGCATCGGCATCCGAATAGACAGCAACGGTTGCAATGCCCATTGATTTTGCCGTGCGTATTATCCGACAGGCAATTTCACCACGGTTGGCAATCAGAATTTTAGAGAACATCAACGAGACCTCAGGCAATTTCCACGACCAGACCAATGGTCATTAAAGTGGCAGGTTATCATGTTTGCGCGGTGGATTTTCGAGCTGTTTATCCGCCAACATGACAAGCGCGCGGGCAATCCGCCGCCTCGTATTGCGCGGCATGATAATGTCATCAAGATAGCCCCTGCCAGCAGCAACAAATGGATTAGCAAATTTTTCCCGATATTCATCAGTCTTGGCGGTGAGCCGGTCCGGATCAGCCGCCGCATCACGGAAAATGATCCGCGCCGCGCCTTCCGGCCCCATCACGGCAATCTCAGCGCTCGGCCAGGCATAGTTAACGTCGCCGCGCAGATGTTTCGAGGCCATCACATCATAGGCACCGCCATAGGCCTTGCGCGTGATTACCGTGACTTTTGGCACCGTCGCCTCGGCATAGGCATAAAGCAGCTTTGCGCCCTGTGAGATGATGCCACCTGTTTCCTGGGCCAGACCCGGCATGAAACCGGGAACATCGACCAGCGTCAGAATCGGGATGTTGAAGGCATCGCAGAAGCGGACAAACCGCGCCGCCTTGCGAGAAGCATTGATATCAAGGCACCCAGCCAGAACCATCGGCTGATTGGCAACAACACCAACGCTCTGGCCATCAATACGGGCAAAACCGACGATGATGTTGGCGGCAAAATCACGGTGAATTTCAAAGAATTCGGCATTGTCCGCAATCTGTAGAATGACCTGACGCATATCATAGGGCGTATTTGGATTGTCCGGAATGATCTGGTCCAGAACCGCCGACGGCCTGTCGCTCGGATCATGGCACGGCACGCTGGGCGCGTCCTCGCGGTTGGACAACGGCAGGTAGGACATCAGCGCCCGTGTCTGCATCAGCATTTCGACATCATTTGCAAACGCGCCATGTGCCACTCCCGAGGTGCGGCTGTGCATTTTTGCCCCACCCAGCTCCTCGGCCGTCAGATCCTCATGCGTGACCGTCTTTACCACATCAGGCCCAGTGACAAACATATAGCTCGACCCCTCAACCATGAAAATGAAATCAGTGATCGCCGGCGAATAGACAGCACCGCCAGCACATGGTCCCATGACCAGCGAAATCTGCGGCACCACACCGGATGCCAGAACATTGCGCTGGAATACCTCGGCATAGCCACCGAGCGAGGCGACACCCTCTTGAATGCGTGCACCGCCAGAATCATTCAGGCCAATGAGCGGGATACCGGTCTTGATCGCCTGATCCATAATCTTGCAGATTTTTGCCGCATGCGTCTCTGACAGCGAACCACCAAGAACGGTGAAATCCTGACTGTAGACAAAGGCCGGTCGGCCAGCAATTGTGCCATAACCGGTAACGACACCATCGCCTGGCACTCTGGCCTCTTCCATGCCGAAATCATGGCAGCGATGTTCGACAAACATATCCCATTCCTCGAAGGAATTTTCATCAAGAAGCAGATGAATGCGCTCGCGCGCAGTCAATTTGCCTTTGCTGTGTTGGGTATCAATTCGTTTCTGACCACCACCCATCCGGGCGAGATCGCGCTTGGCTTCAAGCTTCGCAAGAATATCAGTCATAAAGAGCCGGGCACCTGTTCAATGAAGTGGGGACTTTATCGGAAAGCAGGCCGCAACCGCAATGATTTTTGCAGAAACCAGAGCCAGCCGCCTACACGCCGCCCCTACGCAGCGCCTGTTTTCGGGCCTTGTTCCAATAGCGGAAGAACCGGCCAAGGTCAGGCGTTGCCGCAAGCTGAACAAACGGCCGATCGGGCACCAGCTCGACCGAAATGCCAGCAAGCGCGACCGTGACCTTCGATAGCTCTTGCCGAATCAAAGGGTTCGGCGTGTCCGGAACATAGAGCTGCGTGGCCTGATCCCGCCGCGCCACCAGCGGCAGCACCTGTGAGGC
>CAJWKB010000023.1 GCA_913042065.1 uncultured Alphaproteobacteria bacterium
AGGTTTGAGTGCATGTGAAAAGATGCAGATGGAGGGCTGTTGGCAGCGATGCGTACGCTAGCGATTAAATGACCTGTGTAGCAAGGGTGCTGGAACGGGGGCAGGACGCGACTTTATCGACGTTTTGGTGTTGTTCTTTCATTTAGCCAATGCTGGTAACGCCCGTTCACTTGCGATCTATCCGGCATCGACGACGTATTGGCAGCTCTCATCTGGGCGGTGGGCTGTAACTGGATTGACGCCCAGTCATATAAGGTTACCGGTATGGATAGAGCATGGTATGATATTCTTTTAAATCTTGGGTAGCCATTTAAAAAAGCAGCCAAAATTAAGACGCCAAATCTGTTTAAAAGTGCATAAGTAGAATTTAGACAAGAGGCGGTGGCTGAAATGTGTTCGCCTTGGTTCTTTGTTGATTTTACATAATGACTAGGTCGAACCCGTTATCTTGTATGTGAAAATTGTATTGGGGAGCGTGTTGGCGACGAGTGAATGTCGAAAAGAACGGCAGATCAGGCGTGCATTTGGTCTGGAAAACGCTGGTCAAGGCGTAGGATCTGCGTCTCAAGCTTGCCCATTGCGGCATCATCGGGAATTGGCGCGCCACAAAGTTTGAGGAAATTTGCCAGAATGCGGTAGCCACCGACCGAAGCAATGGATTCCGGATGGAACTGAACACCATGCAAATCAGAGTCGACATGCGACAGACCCATAATCCTGCCCGCCGCTGTGCGAGCAGTTACCGTCAGCTCGGGCGGCAAGCTGTCCTCATCGACACAAAGTGAATGATACCGCGTAACGGGGAATTCTTCTGGGCAACCGGAGAAAATGTCGGAGTGGACGGCTTTTGCATGACTGCGCGCGACAAGTGATAATTTGCCGTGAACAGGCGGGTTAAAGCGTTTAACACGGCCGCCAAAGGCAACGGCAAGCGCCTGATGACCAAGACAGACACCAAGCACTGGAACCCGCCCCTTGGCAGCGCAGATTAAATCAATGGTTATGCCTGCATTTTCCGGAGCACCTGGACCGGGCGAGATGATAATTCCTTGTGGTGCGGCATCCAATATTTCATCGACCGTCGCGGCATCATTACGGATAATCTCGACTTCAGCACCAAGATCGGAGAGAAAATGCCACAAATTCCAGGTAAAGCTGTCATAATTATCAATCAGCGCGAACATGGTATAGATCCCCGTTGTTGGATTTCGTCTGATGGATAGCTTATAGCGAAAACTTTTAGACGGTAACAGGTTTCATTTAGCAAATAAAAACATTCGGTTTTGGCGTATAGCGGGTTTCTATCTTGTTGATATCGGATTCGTTCTGGCCAGTAGGGTAAGGTAGGCAAAGTAAGGCAGCCCGCCCTTGCTTTGCAAAATGTACGGTAAAATGATACCGCTATTGTTAGATATTGAAAAATAATGATTATTTCAAATTTATAAAATTTTTCGTTTGACGATTAGTGAAGATGGGCGTATACACCGGCCTTGCTCAAACGTGAGGGTCTTTTGGCTCTCATTATTCATAGACTGAAGCCTGACTGGCCCCTGATTGGAGACACAAATATGCCTTTGCCGAGGACCTATGTCACAACACCGAAAGAGATCGAAAAGAAGTGGTTCGTTGTCGATGCGGAAGATTTAGTACTAGGCCGTATGGCCTCCCTAATTGCACTGCGCGTGCGCGGTAAACACAAACCAAGTTATACACCAAACATGGATTGTGGTGATCATGTGATAGTTGTAAACGCGGAAAAGGTGAAGTTGACCGGAAATAAACGCAAAAACAAAACCTATTACTGGCACACTGGCTACCCTGGTGGCATCAAGGAGCGCTCAGCTGAGAAGATTCTTGATGGTAAGTTCCCGACCCGAGTTGTCGAAAAAGCCGTAGAGCGGATGATCCCACGTGGCCCGCTTGGTCGCAACGCTATGCGCAATTTACACGTCTATGCTGGGCCATCACACCCGCATGATGCCCAGCAACCCGAAGCGCTGGACATAGCCAGCATGAACGAAAAGAACAAGAGGTAATTATGGCTGAAGAGACACAAAACGAAGCTGTCGACGCCACCGGTATGCGCGCTCTTGGTGCGCTGACAGAGGATGGTGGTGCACCCGCAGCTTCCGAGGCACCTGCCGTCCCAGCGGAGCCGAAGATTGACAGTTTTGGCCGTTCATATGCAACTGGACGTCGTAAAGATGCTGCTGCGCGTGTTTGGGTCAAGCGTGGCACAGGCCAGATGAAGATCAATGGTCGTGACTTGGCGGAATATTTTGCGCGTCCGGTGTTGCAAATGATCCTCGCTCAGCCTTTCGAGACAACAGAACGTGTAGGCGAATTTGACGTGATAGCTACCGTTAAGGGTGGTGGCCTGTCTGGACAGGCTGGAGCGGTGCGTCATGGCATCAGTCGGGCTCTGACACTGTTTGAGCCAGGCCTGCGGCCAACGCTAAAAGCTGGCGGGTTTCTCACTCGCGACTCACGTGCTGTGGAGCGAAAGAAATATGGCAAAGCCAAAGCCCGCAAAAGCTTCCAGTTCTCAAAGCGCTAGCGGTTTATTGCCGTCCAACTATTCCAAAAGCCTGGCTCCTTGGCCGGGCTTTTTTGTTTGGGGTAGCAATTAGTGGTGTGAATGCTAGGGTCCATATACTCATCAGCTAAGGAACCGATATTCGTAAAACTAAATTGTCAATTTATCGATAAAATGTAAACGTTATGAAGCAATTTCTTTTATGTGAATGTGGGCACGAGAGGCCCGAGAGCAGGATAGACTAGGAATGAATGAAATAATGCCGCAAAAAGAGTGTGGCTGGCAATTCTGGGTCGACCGCGGTGGTACCTTTACTGATGTTGTGGCGCGCACACCGGATGGCAATCTGAAAACGCAAAAGTTGTTGTCAGAAAATCCCGAGGCCTACGAAGATGCGGCGTTGCAGGGAATCCGCGACATGCTGGGATTGGACGATGAGGGCCAGATCCCCGAGGCGGCAATCGAGGCAGTAAAGATGGGAACAACGGTGGCCACAAACGCCTTGTTAGAGCGCAAGGGCGACAGGACGTTGTTGGTAGTTACAAAAGGGTTTCGCGACCAGTTGCGGATTGCCTATCAGGCGCGGCCCCGGCTTTTCGACATGAACATTGTGCTTCCAGAAATGCTGTATGAGCGGATCGAGGAGGCCGATGAGCGCGTCGATGCCCGCGATTCGGTTTTGGTTCCATTGGATGCCGAGGGACTGCGGGGCCGATTACAGGCGGCTTATGATGATGGTATCCGGTCGATAGCGATTGTGCTGATGCATGGCTATCGTGTGCATGACCATGAAAAACTGATTGCCGAAATGGCACGCGAGATCGGCTTTGGGCAAATCTCGACAAGCCATGAAACAAGCTCGATGATTAGATTTGTTGGACGCGGGGATACTACCGTTGCCGATGCCTACCTCTCGCCGATCTTGAGGCGGTATATCGATCGACTCGCCGACTCGCTTGGTAATATCAATCTACAGATGATGCAGTCGAATGGTGGCCTGACCGGGTCGAATCTGTTTCAGGGCAAGGATGCCATCCTGTCTGGCCCGGCTGGTGGGATTGTAGGCGCGGTGAAAACGGCTGAACAGGCTGGTTTTAACAAGGTGATCACCTTTGATATGGGCGGCACCTCGACCGATGTAGCGCACTACGACAATACTTATGAACGGGTGTTTGAAACATTAGTTGCTGGTGTACGGATCAATGCGCCAATGTTGTTGATTCATACGGTTGCGGCTGGTGGTGGCTCGCTTTGCCATTTTGACGGGGCGCGGTTTCGCGTCGGACCGGAAAGTGCTGGAGCGAATCCTGGACCAGCCTGTTATCGCCGCGGCGGGCCCTTAGCGGTGACGGACTGTAATGTAATGCTTGGCAAGCTCCAGCCGGATTTCTTTCCCTCAGTATTTGGCCCAAACCAGACTGAAAAGTTGGACGCCGATGTTGTGCGCCAGAAATTTGCGAGCCTTGCTGCCGAGGTCCTGCAAGCCACCGGCATGGCACGTAGCGCAGAGGAAATTGCCGACGGATTTTTGCGGATCGCCGTGGAAAACATGGCTAATGCGATCAAGAAAATCTCGGTCCAGCGCGGCTATGACGTGACTAATTATGCGTTGCAGTGTTTTGGCGGTGCTGGTGGCCAGCACGCCTGCCTGATCGCCGATATTCTAGGCATGAATGTTGTGCTAGTGCATCCGTTTGCCGGTGTGCTGTCGGCCTATGGCATGGGGCTGGCAGATGTACGGGCGCTTCGCGAGCGAACCATTGAGGCTCCACTCGACAAAACTTTGTTACCGCGCTTGAAGAATGAGCTTGATGAGCTAGCCGCGATTACCGGGGATGAGGTGCTAAGACAGAATATCGCGCCAGCCCAGATCGAAATAAAACATTTTGTGCATCTACGTTATGATGGGTCAGACACCTCTCTCGAGGTAGAGTTTGGTTCAGTGCAAGAGATGGTCAGCGCTTATGAGGCAGCTTACCGCGCCCGTTTTGGCTTCGTCATGCCAGGTAAGGGCGTAATCGCCGCGACCATCTCGGTTGAGGCGATTGGTCATACATTTGATTTAGTAAATTCGCAGCTTTCGGCAACAGGTGAGGCGGCCCCTGTCAGCAGCGTAAAGGCTTTCATGGACAAAGAATTTGTTGATGCACCTCTTTATGATCGTGACACGGTACCGGCGGGAAGTTTGATTGATGGGCCAGCCCTAATCATTGAAGACACTGGAACAACGATTGTCGAGCCTGGCTGGCAGGCGGAGATGACATCTCTTGGAAATCTGGTGCTGCGCCGCGTGGTGGCCCGCACCGCCCAAGTGGCGATAGGTACGAAAAGTGATCCAGTGATGCTGGAGGTGTTCAACAATCTATTCATGTCTGTTGCCGAACAGATGGGTTACACGCTGCAGAACACAGCGCTGTCGGTCAATGTCAAGGAACGGCTAGATTTTTCCTGTGCAATTTTTGACGCGACAGGATCACTGATCGCCAATGCGCCACACATGCCGGTCCATCTGGGTTCGATGGGCGAGTCGGTGCGCGCCGTGATACGCGACAATGAAGGCGCGATTAATCAGGGTGACAGCTTTGCCCTGAATAACCCATATAATGGCGGCACGCACCTACCTGATATCACCGTGGTCACACCAGTGTTCGATGAGGATGAAATCCTGTTCTTTGTTGCCTGCCGGGGGCATCATCCCGATGTCGGCGGTAAAACGCCCGGGTCAGCCCCGCCGGATTCAGCGCATATCGAAGAGGAAGGCGTCCTAATCGATAATTTCAAGCTAGTCGTTGGCGGTAAGTATCGCGAGTCGGAAATGCTTGAAATTTTGAATGGAGCACTCTACCCGGCGCGTAACCCAGACCAAAATATTGCCGATTTGCGGGCGCAGTTGGCGGCGAACGAAAAGGGCGTGCAGGAACTGCAAAAAATGGTTGCGCATTATGGGCTGGAAACGGTTTTAGCCTATATGGGGCATGTCCAGGACAATGCCGAGGAGTCAGTCCGCCGCGTGATTGATGTGCTGACCGATGGAAGCTTTACTTATCCAATGGATAACGGCCAGCAGATCAGTGTGACGATCTCCATTGACCGGAAAAGCCGCTCTGCCGTGGTTGATTTCACTGGTACCAGCCAGCAGGGCGCAAATAATTTCAATGCGCCGGCGGCGGTTTGCAGGGCGGCGGTGCTGTATGTGTTCCGCACGCTAGTCAATGACGATATCCCGATGAATGAAGGCTGTTTGAAGCCGGTCAAGATCATTCTACCCGATGATTGCATGCTACGAGCGCAATACCCGGCGGCGGTGATTGCTGGCAATGTTGAAACCTCGCAAATCGTTACTGATGCGCTTTATGGCGCGCTTGGCGTGATGGCGGCAGCACAGGGGACGATGAATAATTTCATCTATGGAAATGCCGATTATCAATATTACGAAACGTTATGTGGCGGGTCTGGAGCTGGTCCTAATTTCGACGGGGCCGACGCCGTACATACACATATGACGAATAGCCGCTTGACCGATCCAGAGGTTTTGGAGTGGCGCTATCCGGTGTTATTAGAGAGTTTTGAGGTACGTGCCGGTTCCGGCGGACGAGGCCGGCATCGTGGCGGTGATGGCGTGCGGCGGCGGACACGCTTTTTGCAGCAGATGGACGCGGTGATTTTAGCAAACCATCGGATCGTGCCGCCCTACGGTATGGCCGGCGGCCGTGAGGCATCGGTTGGGCGCAACTGGGTTGAGCGCGTTGATGGCAGCGTCGAGGAATTGACTGCAACCGATTTGCGGGTGATGCAGCCGGGCGATGTTTTCGTCATCGAAACGCCGGGTGGCGGCGGTTTTGGGCCTGAGGAAGAGGAGTTAGAATGACTCGTCAGCGTGCCAGAATAGTCTCATCAGCTCACCTTGTCTCGGAGCGCGCGGTAGAGCTGAGCGAGGTCGAATACGGGCTGATTGTTGCTAATAACGCTTTTGGCCTGTGGTGTGTTCGAGGAACAGCGGCGGCAATTGCGGAATTTCCAGTGGCTGCCGATCTGGGTGTGCTGGATGTTTTGTGCCTGCATTCGGTCAATCACCGTGAGCGCGAGAAAAAGCTGGCTGATATTTGTTTCAAGTTAAATATTGAGGACACGCATATAGTCAATTATGCGTTAAAAAAGCTGGTCAAGGCAGGATTTGTCGAAGGCCGCAAACAGGGCAAGGAAGTTTTTTATGCAACAAGCAAAATGGGACGAGCGCTTTGTTTGCGGTATCGCGAAATCCGCGAGGCCTGTCTTGTCGAAGCGTTTTCAGCTCTTGGCGAGGTTGATGCCGAAAATCTGGCCGGCTTGGCGCGGCAATTACGTGTGCTATCTGGGCTTTATGGTCAGGCCGCCCGCGGCGCAACCAATCTATAAATGTGGACAGGTACGATGAAAGCCGTGTGGTATGAGAGTAATGGCGCGGCAAGCGAGGTGCTAATCACGGGCGAGGTGGCACGGCCAGAGCCGCAGGCCGGTGAAGTTTTAGTGCGTCTTCATGCAAGCGGTGTCAATCCATCAGATGTGAAGGCACGGGCTGGTGCGCGTCCAATGGCGTTTGACAGGGTGATCCCGCATAGTGATGGCGCTGGTATTGTCGAGGTGGTTGATGGCGCCGTTGAGAGTGTTTGCGTTGGCGACAGGGTATTTATCCGCAATGGGCAATGGTGCCGGGCGATGGGAAGTGCGGCAGAGTATATCGCGCTTGATGCCGGGCTAGTTCATCCGCTGCCAGATAGTGTGTCATTCGAGGTTGGTGCGAGCCTTGGCATTCCTGGTCTGACCGCGGCACATGCGGTGTTGAAGGATGGACCAGTTGACGGTGCCAGCCTACTAGTGCAGGGCGGCGGCGGCACAGTGGCCCGTCTGGCGGTGCAGATTGCTAAGGCCAGTGGCGCTACAGTGATCACAACTAGCAGCCGCTCCGACCAGCGGCAATGGCTGATCGAACTTGGCGCAACGGCGGCGCTTGATTACCGTGATCCGGAACTGACCCAGCAGATCATTACCGCGAATGGAGGTCGACAAATCGATCGAGTAATTGATGCCGAAGTTGGTGCTAATCTTGCCACCAGTCTTGGGGTGCTGCGTGACGGTGGGGCTATTGCCGGCTATGGCTCGGTCAGAGTGCCAAATCCAGAACTTCCTTTTCTAGAAATGATGTTCAAAAACATAACAATATCAGCCATTCTCGTATATTTACTTGAAAACCATGACGCGAAGCATTACGCGGCAATTTTGGGACGAATGCTGGATGCGAAGCAGGTGCAAATGCCGATAGTGGCGGCATTGGAGCTGGAGGCTGCGGTAGAGGCACATCAGATGGTCGAGGCAGGAAGCCGCAACGGGGCGGTGGTGCTGACGCTATAGACGGCTGAACAAACCAGCCTTTGACTTGTAAAGCCGCTTCCATTTGGGTACATCATGTCGGCGAGCAGTTACATTTAAATCGGTCTGGAAAATCCCAATGAAAGAGCAGAAATCTGTGTTGAAAGTCGGTATTGCCGGTCTTGGTGTTATTGGCAGTGAGGTGGCACGACAATTGACTACACGAGGCGCGGCCGTTGGAATAGCGGCAGGGTCCGATTTGCAATTAATCGCGATATCTGCTCGGGACCGCAAGGCAGATCGGGGGTTTAATTCTTCGGCTATGATTTGGGTGGAGAATGCCGTGGATATGGCGGCGATTGATGAGCTTGATGTTGTCGTCGAGATGATTGGTGGCAGTGAAGGGGTAGCACTAGACCTTGTGCGCGCAACCTTGGCCGCTGGCAAGCATGTGGTAACAGCGAATAAGGCGCTGCTAGCGCATCATGGCAGCGAACTTGCTGGGCTGGCTGAGGACAATGATGTTGGGCTGTTATTTGAAGCGTCAGTGGCGGGTGGCATTCCGGTAATCAAGACACTTCGAGAGGGTTTGGCCGGCAATGAGTTCACTCGGATTTCTGGAATTCTGAATGGTACTTGCAATTACATTCTCACGCGTATGGAAAAAACTGGTGAGGCATTTGATGACGTGCTAGTTGATGCCCAAAAATTGGGCTATGCTGAGGCTGAGCCATCATTTGATGTTGATGGTATTGACGCGGCGCACAAGCTAACGCTGCTGGGAGCAATAGCCTTTGGCCAAAAGCCGCATTTCGAAGCAGTGTCAGTAAAGGGAATTCGCGATGTTGCAGCGGTTGATTTTACCTACGCCAACAAACTTGGGTTTCGTATAAAGCTGGTCGGCGTTGCCGAACCCGGCATGGCCCCCCGTATGCAGACTTGTCTGTTGCCTTTGAACTGCCTATTAGCGAAAGTAAATGGCGTTTTGAACGCGGTAGAATTTCACGGCACACCGATTGGCGGCACACTGTCGATTGGTCCAGGAGCCGGCGCCGGGGCCACCGCCTCGGCTGTGCTGAGTGATTTGATTGATATTGGTAGGGGACGTATTACCCTGCCATTCGGTCGACCGGTAAACGAACTAGTGGAAGTTGATCCCAGAAGTCAGCGTAATGGCGAGGATACACCATTCTATGTACGGTTGATGGTTGTCGACCAGCCGGGGGTTCTGGCCGAAGTCACCAAGGTTTTGCAGACACACCGCATTTCGGTGGAGTCACTGTTGCAGCAAGGACGGTCGCCCGATGATGTGGTGCCACTTGTGATGACAACACATGAAACAAGCAACGAGGTGCTTGGGGTGGCGCTGGCAGAGATTGAGAAGCTTGCCACAGTTCGCGCTAAGCCCGTGGCCATGCCAATCCTTCCAGATGAGGTGGAGGGCTAGGTGCAGGCTGACACCGCCTTTCTTGGAGTTGCATGCTCGGCGAGCGGCGCGCACTGGCAGGAAATCCCAAAACGCGTGAATGACACAGATCTTGATCGGTTTGCCGGAGGTCTGGTGCAGCAGTTTAATGATTTGCCGCTGCCTATTGCTCGTATTTTGGCGGCGCGCGGTATAACCGCCGAAACATTACCCGCTCATATCAACCCGAGATTGCGTGATTTGCTACCTGATCCCAGCAACTTTAAAGATATGGACCTGGCGACGGCGCGGCTGGCTGACTGCGTTGAGACTGGCCAGCCGATTGGGGTTTTTGGAGATTATGATGTCGATGGAGCGGCAGCGGCTGCGTTGCTAGTGATCGTAATGCGCGAGCTCGGTGTTGCCGTTGACGTGCATATCCCAGACCGTTTTTCCGAGGGCTATGGTCCAAATGAGAGGGCTTTGCTGGCGCTGAGAGAGAGTGGTGCACAGCTGTTGGTTACCGTAGATTGCGGAATAATGGCCCACGCGCCGTTAGCTGCGGTTGCGAGTGCTGGCATGGATGTGATCGTCATTGACCATCACATTGCTGGACCGGAATTACCGACAGCGCACAGCGTGATTAACCCGAACCGGATGGATGAGACGGGCGAGTACGGGACGCTCTGTGCCGCTGGTGTGTGTTTTATTGTTTTAGTAGGGATGATGCGCGAGTTGCGAGCCCGTCAGTTTTTCACAGATCAACGCCCACCGCCCGATCTAATGATGTGTCTTGATCTCGTAGCGCTAGCAACAGTCTGCGATGTGGTGCCGCTTGTTGGATTGAACCGGGCGTTTGTAGCGCAGGGGCTGAAAATTATGGCAAAACGGCAGAACATTGGGCTTGCTAGTCTTGCCGATGCCGCCGGAATGAACGCTGCGCCAAATGCCTATGCGCTGGGTTTTTTATTAGGACCGCGGATCAATGCTGGCGGGCGGCTAGGCTCGTCACAGACGGGTGTACAGTTGCTGGCGACAAATGAAGCCGATGAGGCGGTTGGGTTGGCGGCGCGGCTTGAACAATTCAACCAAGAACGGCGTCAGATTGAAGATGGCATCCGTCGGCAAGCAATTGACCGCGCCACAGATATGGCCGATGCAGCTGTTCTGGTTCTTGCAGACAGGCGATGGCATGAAGGGGTGATTGGCATTGTCGCTGGGCGTCTTCGCGAACGCTTTGGTAAGCCAGCTTGTGTCATAGCTCTTGGCGCTGATGGCATTGGCAAGGGATCGGGCCGCTCTGTTCCGGGATTTCGGCTTGGCAGCGCGATTATTGCAGCCCATCAGGCAGGAATTCTGCTGGGTGGCGGCGGGCATGATATGGCCGCTGGATTTTCGGTAGACGAGGCACAAATCGGTGCTTTGCAGGAGTTTCTTGCCGAAAGAATGACGCAGGAACTCGCTGGAAAGTCACCGCGGCTGGTTCGGGAGGTGAGCGCGTTGCTGAGCTGCGCCGGGGTGCAGCCCGAGATCACTGACTGGATGGAGCGGTTTGGGCCATTTGGCAATGGTAATCCAGAGCCGCGTTTTGTTTTGCCGGATTGCCGCATCCAATTAGCCAAACCGGTTGGCAGCGACGGTGCACATATATCGTGCAGGGTTGATGATGGCAGCGGAACAGTGCTCAACGCGATTGCCTTTCAAGCAGGTGGCGCTCCACTTGGCCAATTGTTGCAGGCAGCTGCTGATGGGCGCTATGTGCATATTTTGGGGCGGATCAGGCGTGATATATTTCGTGGTGGCAGAGCAATGCAAATTGAAATTGAAGATGCCGCTACACCGGCGCAAAGCATTTTTGGCGCAGGTAGCCACAGATAGGTAAAGATTACGTGAAAAGCAGCTTGATTTGCCTTACAGAATTGACTAAACACTCCCTCGACGGTCTTCGTCCCGTTCGTCTAGGGGTCTAGGACACCGCCCTTTCACGGCGGCAACAGGGGTTCGAATCCCCTACGGGATGCCAGTATCGCCTCTGACACCGTCTGGTTTTAGGGGTTCTTGTTGTCCGGACGCCTGCTTAGGCGGCACCGGCAGCGTCTTAGCCGTCGTAATTAATGCCGCCTTCGGACCGATGCCACAGCCGGTAGAGGTGACGTTTGGTTGCCGGATCGTCTCCATCCTCGAATTCGGATCGGTAGTGACCAAGCTCGCGGTTGTTCAGATACTGGACCTGTCCGCGCTCCAGCGGTGCTTCGATCCACAAGTCGGTTGATGATGTAACATCATCGACAGCACGCAACGCATCGACCAGCCCCGCATCCATCTCGGAGCCGTGAACCTGATAGCCCTTGCGGACGAGCGAGCTGTTGGCGCGGCACCGCAGCTTGCCGTTAGACCATGAAAAGAAAGGTGCAAAGGATGTCTTCGCCGCGCCCTCGGCATGTTCGGCCTGCCTGTCGAAATGCATTGGCTGGTAAAGGCGGCGCAGTTCGGCCGGATAGCGCGCCTCCATGCGTTCATGAACGGTGTATAGGCTGCAGAACCGGCTGAGGCCGCCGCTCTTCGCCGGATAGCGGCAAAGAAGGCCAACATAGTCTGGCACCCTCACGGCAAATGCATTGTCGGTGTGGAATACCAGCTCGACATTAGTTGTGGAGCCGCGGACGCCATAGCCGTATTTACGGCCGGTGTCGGTCACGTCATAGATCATCGTGCCGTCCCATTTCTGGGCGACATTCGGTGCCATTAGCTGGCCAAGCGTCCAGTAGACGTCGACCATGTCTGTTATGTCGTAATCGTCCATTGGCAGCCTGTCGATCACGGCAAAGCCGATCCCGCGCTCGCAGATTTTATGGGCGGCCGCATAGGCCAATGTCAGTTCGGGGATATCGAATTGTTCCGGTCGTCGCAGCAGTGTAGGCAGCGGCTGGCGCTTCATGGCCGCCAGCATAGTGTGAACTTCCTCGCGGGCTTGAAGGCCGAGAGGGACTGTCCAGTCATCTTGTGACAGGTCTGTGGCGAGCCAGCCGCGTCCCGCCGCGCTCGGCAGATTGTCGAGATCATTGAACGCCTCGAAACTCAGATCGACGACACTTTCCATCAAATGCTCCCAGTCTATCACATCCTTCAGGTCAATCACCGGAAAAGGATGCCAGCAAAACGGGAGTTTTGAAAGGATCCCCGCTATCGGGCCTTGCCAACATGCACCTCTTTCGTCGGGCTCAGCAGCAGCAGGCTGGCAAACAGCAAAGGGGCGCCCACCGAAAGGGCAATCATCAACCCCATGTAAACAGTGCAATTATGGAAGCGTGGGTTTTCCTTTGGACGCCTGGTGTGGCACTTTCCATGATGGTATGTTGGATGCGCGCCGTTACTTGAAAGAACGGCTTGGCCCAAGATGGGGCCCATAATGGGACAGGAAGCATGAGCGAAGAGGTACAGAAACCTGCAAGCGATTACAATGAAGAGGCAGCGCCGCATGTGATGCCGCGCTGTCCTGCATGCGGGCAGCCCGAACAGCTTATATGGGTTCACGGGCATGGCCAGTGTGCCCATTGTCATATGAATGTCATGCCATGCTGCGACGGGGCCGTCTGTGAGACGGGCTGAACTGACCTGCGACCTGATTTCATCTTGCGCCGCCTGTCAGGTCGGGTATAACCGAAATACTCAATTACGCCTCGGGGAACATCATGAATGCTAATGTCGGCTTGATTCTGGTAATCGGTTTTCCGCTGGCACTGTGCCTTGCGATCTGGGTGTTTGGCAAGGTCTCCGTCCGCCCGGACTGATCATTCTCGACCAAGGCGCGTCAGGCTTGGTCTGATAGCGCCTTGACACTGGCTTCAAAAGCCAGCGTCACGCATTTGTGCCGGTTCTTGATGTCTCGCACCGGCGCAAAAGCCCCCATCTCTTCGAGGATGTCTGCCTCGTCAGCGCCGGCGAGCCATGCCGCCAACGCGTCACGCATCTGTTCCAGGTCCTGCTGCCGACGCTGCGGCGCGATTTGTGTCAGCAATCCAGCGCCCGCTTCGCATAGCGCGCAGCCCCTGATGGCCGCACTCGCTGCGATGACGGTGCCATTTTCGATTTTCAGTCTGATATCCACCCGGTCGCCGCATGTCGGGTTCGACAAATTAGCTTCGTGGGTGTGGCCATCCAATGGTTCCATGCCACGCGTGGCACGTGCTAGGGTGAGAATGCGTTCCTGATAAATCTGGTCCATGTCGTTCGGTTAGCAGGCCAGATACGCCGTGGTCAATGCGCCGAAATGTCCGAAGCTTTGGACCGTTTAGCTCGCGTTGATAATGAGGATGGCCAAACCGGCGAT
The DNA here is from genome assembly GCA_913042065.1 of uncultured Alphaproteobacteria bacterium. The sequence goes on from CAJWKB010000023.1 coordinate 13,618, forward strand.
TGCCGCCGCATAGGTGACCACAACAAGCCAGTGGACGTTGTGGTATTCATTTTCTGCCGGCACGTTGGCCGGACGTTCCTTTGTGTTACCCATGATGAAGATCCCCCGTTTATCCAATGATGCCGTTACCGGCATGAGCCATTGTCTTACAGTCATCCGTGCGACGTTTCAACAATCTGGAGGCCAACAAAATTGTTTGAATCGGATTGAAGTGGTTTTGTGGCCGTTCTAGTATTCAGATGGTTGGGGAGACACTCGTGACGCGCTATTTCCGCACGTTCCTTTTATTCGCCGTACTGTTTGCCGCCTGGCTGCTGATGTCGGGGCACTATACGCCGTTGCTGATCACGCTCGGTGTGGTGAGCTGCGCGGGCGCGGCGCTTCTTGCCAACCGGATCGGTGGTACTGATGAAGAGGGGCTGCCGCTTCACGTCATGGCTCGGCTTCCGGCCTACCTCGCTTGGCTGGTCAAGGAAATCGTCATGTCGAACATCGCCACCGGCACGCTGATTCTGTTTGGTCGGGCGCGGCCTGTGCTTTTTTGCACTCCGGCGACGCAGGCCACCGAGGCTGGCATCGTCACCTATGCCAACTCGATCACGCTGACACCCGGCACGACGACGATCGAGGTCGATACCAGCACGGGTAGAACAGAGTTTCTGGTCCATGCCGTTGATCCGTCATTTGCCGAGGATGTCGAAAGCGGCGATATGGACCGCCGTGTCACCTCGCTTGAGCCGGCCTCTTCTCCAGAGGGTGTGGCATGATGTTTGCGGCGGG
>CAJWKB010000024.1 GCA_913042065.1 uncultured Alphaproteobacteria bacterium
ATCTAGTCGTTATGTAAAATCAAAAACAAACAAGACGGACACTTTTCAGCAACGGCCTCTTGTATAAATTCTGCTTGTGCACTTTTTAACAGCTTTGGCGTCTTATTTTGGCCGCCTTTTTTAACGCCTACCCAAGATCTAAAAGAATATCGTACCATGCTCGACCCATACCGATAACCTTATATGACCAGGTGTCACTCACGTTACAGCGTGCCACCCAGATGAGAGCTGCGAATACGTTGTCGATGCCGGATAGATCGCAAGCGAACGGACGTCACCAGTATTGGCTGAGTGATAGAACAACACCAAAACGTCGATAGAGTCTCATCCTGCCACCGTTCCAGCACCTTTGCTACACATACCGTTTAGCCGCTAGCGTACGCATAGCTGCCAACAGCCTTCCATCTGCATCTTTTCACATGCACTCAAACCTGCTTATATGCGGCATTGTTTCCATTGCTATGGGTACCGAAATGACCGACGTAATGAGAACCTCGCTGTTGGCCCTTGTCGATGGCGACATTCCTCCACCTGACGCAATCAGGAGTTGTTTTGATGCCATTATGGAAGGAGAGGTCAGCCAGATCCAGATGTCAGCCTTTCTAATCGCGCTGAAAATGCGCGGTGAGCGTGTCGAGGATATTGCCGACGCTGCCAGCGTAATGCGAGCCAAGGCCAGCGTTATCGAGGCACCAGCAGGGGCCATGGATATTGTCGGCACCGGAGGTGATGGAATTGGCACCTACAACATCTCCACTGCAGCTGCGTTTGTTGTCGCAGGCTGCGGTATTCCTGTCGCCAAGCATGGTAACAAGGCGATCTCATCCAAAAGCGGTGCAGCCGATGTACTGTCATGCCTAGGTATCAATCTTGATTGCGAAATGGCGCTCATTACCAGAGCCCTTAAGGAAGCTGGGATCTGTTTTCTGATGGCTCCGCGCCATCATGCGGCAATGCGTCACGTTGGGCCGGTCCGTGCTGATCTTGGCGTTCGCACGATCTTTAACCTGCTTGGGCCACTCGCCAATCCGGCACTTGTAAAGCGCATCATGGTCGGCGTGTTTGACCGAAAGTGGTGCCGCCCATTCGCCGAGGCGCTAGCGCAGCTCGGCACCACACATGCCTGGGTTGTGCATGGCTCTGACGGTCTTGACGAGGTCACCACTACTGGCCCCACCCATGTTGCCGCACTCTCCGGCGGTCAGATCAAAGAATTCATTATCAAACCTGGGGATATCGGCCTAAGCGAGGTCAGACTTGACGAGCTTCGTGGCGGCACAGCGGTACAAAACGCAGAGCATCTCCGCGAACTGCTTGATGGGAACACCGGCCCCTATCGTGACATCGTGATATTTAATGCCGCTGCAGCACTTTTTGGCGGTGGGCATGCGTCCTCGCTGAGTGATGCTGCAGCCTTGGCCACCGCCTCTTTGAACGAAGGTTGCGCGCGGGATGCGCTCAATGCCCTTGTTAGCATCACAAACACTCCTACAAAATCAGAAGGAGGATCAAATTGATGGCTGACATACTGGCAAAGATTATTTCTGGAAAACGTGATGAGGTCGCCACCCTCAAACAGACTAGCAGCATGGCCGATCTAGACCGGGCGGCAAGAGTGGCCTCGCCAGTACGTGGCTTTACAGCAGCACTGACGGCAGCTGCAGCCAGCGGCTACGGCCTTATCGCCGAATTGAAAAAAGCCTCACCCTCAAGAGGTCTTATCAGGCCTGATTTCACGCCCGAGGACCTTGCCGTAGCCTTTGAGGCAGGTGGAGCGACATGTCTTTCGGTGCTGACCGATAGCCTTTGGTTTCAAGGCACGCCAGAATATTTGGTGGCTGCGCGCAATGCCGTATCCCTTCCTGTACTACGTAAGGATTTCATGATAGATCCATTTCAAATTGTCGAAGCCAGAGCCCTCGGCGCCGATTGCATCTTGCTAATTATGGCAGCGCTTGATGACGTTCTTGCCGCTGAGCTTGAAGCCTGCGCAAATGATTATGGCATGGATGTACTGATCGAAGTGCATGATGTTACCGAGCTAGCCCGTGCCTGCCGCCTCAATTCGCCGCTGATGGGTATCAACAATCGCAATCTAAAGACAATGGAAATCTCGCTTGATGTTGGCGAGGCCATGCTACCGCGTCTACCGGCTGACCGCATTGCCGTCGCCGAAAGCGGACTGTTTTCTCCGACAGACCTCTCCCGCATGGCGCAATCAGGGGCACGCTGTTTTTTGATCGGTGAGTCGCTGATGCGGGCCAATGATGTTGCTGCGGCAACACGGGCGATAATCGCCAACCCTGTTGCCACGTTAGTAAAATAATTTTTTGGTTTAACCATGATTACGAGACAGATATTTTAACGGAGATCCCTGCTGATGGCCAACTTTACGCATTTTGATGGTGACGGCGAAGCCCATATGGTTAATGTCAGTGAAAAAATGGTGACGGCGCGGCGCGCGATTGCTTGCAGCGAGATTGTGATGCAGCAGGAAACACTCGCGATGATCACTGATGGCACCACGAAAAAGGGTGATGTGCTAGCAGTTGCACGCCTTGCCGGTATCATGGGGGCAAAACAGACAGCCGCACTGATCCCACTCTGTCATCCGCTAGGCCTTGACCATGTCACGCTCGCCCTCGACCCTGATGCCAGCCTTCCCGGAGTCCGCATCACTGCAAGTTGCGCTGTTTCCGGGCGGACAGGTATCGAGATGGAGGCAATGACCGCTGCCTCGGTGGCCGCGCTGACGATCTACGACATGTGCAAAGCAATTGACCGCCATATGGTAGTAACAAATATCCGGCTGATACATAAATCGGGGGGTAGCTCAGGTGAGTTCAATGCGAGCTGAAACAGCCGGCACCCGGGGGCCACTGCTGCCAGTTGACGCGGCGCTGGCACGCATCCTTGGCAGCCTGACTCGTACCAACATCGAACAGGTACCACTGCAGGCAGCGCATCGCCGGATACTAGCCGCACCCTTAGCCTCAAGACTGACCCTTCCTGAACAGGCGGTCTCAGCAATGGATGGATACGCGGTAAATACTGCCGATTGCCAGGCGGCCTTGGCTGACGGGCTAGCCACCCTTACTCGCATCGGCGAATCTGCTGCCGGTCATCCCTGGACAGGCCAACTTAAAAGCGGCACTGCTGTTCGAATTTTTACCGGCGCGGTGCTGCCTGACGGTGCTGACTCCGTCGTTCTACAGGAAGATGTCACCGCTAGCGCTGAACAGGATGGCGCCGATATCACCCTAACCCAAGCACCGATAAAGGGGCAGTTTATCCGGCCGGCTGGTCTTGATGTTCAAGCTGGCACCGAAATTCTGGCTGCCGGCACGCCGCTCTCGGCAAGAGCACTGGCGCTGGCACTCTCGACCGGTCATATCGAGGCAGCCTTCCATGCCCGTCCACGGGTTGGCATCCTCTCGACCGGTGACGAGCTAGTAAATCCAGGTGACACGCCCCGCCTAGGTCAGATCATTTCTTCAAATGCCGCGTATCTTGAAGCGTTTGTTAACGCCTGCGGCGCCATTGCCGTGCCACTTGGAATTGCCCGTGACCAGCCAGGCGCGATGCTTGCTCGCGTGCGCGATGTCGAAGCACCACTTGATCTAATCGTCACCACTGGCGGAGCCTCGGTTGGCGCGCACGATCACATCGTCTCCGATCTGTCCGCTGTCGACACTTTGAATAGTACTACAGTTACCAATTCGCTTAATTTTTGGAAGATTGCGATGCGGCCGGGAAAGCCGTTGATTTCCGGTTACGTTAACAGCATTCCGCTTCTTGGTCTGCCAGGCAATCCAGTTTCCAGCGTTGTCTGCGCGCTGATTTTTCTACGCCCAGCCATCCTGCATATGGCAGGCGGTGCGCCTGTTGATGATTTTTTGACAGGGCGCTTAGCAAGCCCGCTCGCAGTCAATGACCAGCGTCAGGACTATCTCCGGGCTCGCCTCAGCCACGCCCGAAATGATCTGCCACTTATCACTCCCTTTCAACGTCAAGACAGCTCGATGATCTCTGTTCTATCGCGTTCTGACGCTCTGATAATCCGCCCGCCCTTTGATGCGGCCCGTGTCCCCGGTGATCTTGTCACATTTCTTCCAATCCCGCACCTTCTATGAGACGCCCGCAGCTTATATTCTTCTCGGGAATACTGGTCTTGTTCTTTTCAACCTTTGGTCAGGTTTATGTTCTTCTGCTTGACATTACGAACAAAAGAAAATAGAACATAACGCGAACGTGAATAGTTGGAGAGCAACATGCTAACCCACAAACAAAGCGAGCTTCTTGATTTTTTAGTCCGCCATACAGCGGAACATGATGTGCCACCATCCTTTGATGAAATGCGTGATGCTCTCGGCCTTGCCTCTAAATCAGGCGTCCACCGTCTAGTGTCCGGGTTGGAAGAACGCGGCTATATTCGCCGCCTTGCCAACCGCGCCCGCGCAATAGAAATTCTTCGCAAGGGCGGCGCGCCCTCACCGGTAGCCCAACTCGTCGCCGCCAATGCCGAGGCGGTGACACTCCCACTTCTTGGTCGGATTGCTGCAGGAGCTCCAATTGAGGCGTTGAGCGACCCTACAAGCCATCTAGAAGTTCCAGCTAGCATGCTAGGCAATGGTGAACATTTTGCCCTCGAAATCGTTGGTGATTCGATGATTGAGGCAGGCATTCTAAATGGTGACACTGTCGTTATCGAACGCGCTCGCAATGCTAATCACGGGGAAATTGTTGTCGCTCTGATTAACAAACAAGAGGCAACGCTGAAAACTTTGTTAAAGGAGCCAGGACGGATCGGGCTGAAAGCTGCCAATTCGAGCTATGAAACCCGTTATTTTGAGACCAACGCTGTCGAGATACAAGGCAAACTCGCCGGTCTAATCCGCAACTATTAATTTTGTTGTCAGGTCAGTTGCTAGTCCACCTCTGTTAGTACGTTATTTTTAATTTTTTGGTAATTTCTTGATGCTTTCACGCTTAGCCCATATTCTATCAAATTGTTATTAAGCCCCACGTTTAACGACGGGAAAAGCCTAATAGTAACTACTCCATATTCTTCGAAAATATTAAGAAAATTTTTGTCCTACAGCTGAGCAACCTCAATCGCCGCCATCCAACGAGTAAAGCACAACGACAGACCTTTGTCGCTTTGACAAGGATTTCCAAGCACTGCCCAATGTTCAAAAACAGCCAACTTCTGATCGCTGTAACCAAGCAGTGTAAACATGGTCAGCTCGAACCAGCACGGCCCCTTCGATCAACCCAGTAAAGTGGATCAGGATCTAGTATTCGCTTAAAATCAACAGCATTGCCCAGCTTTTCCCTCGCCTTTTATTGAGGGTGTGATGTAGGATCCCCGCGTAAATTCTCCGTCTTTAACCAAACTCATAGTTACAATAATCTGTTAGGCGGCAAACTAACATGAAGGGTATCAGTGTATTATGAATGTGGTTACACGTTTCGCGCCATCTCCAACCGGGTTTTTGCACATTGGCGGGGCGCGAACCGCCCTATTCAACTGGCTGTTTGCACGCCGATACGGAGGACGTTATCTACTCCGTATCGAGGATACCGACCGCCAACGCTCAACCGAGGCCGCAGTTAATGCCATTCATAACGGCCTTGAGTGGCTTGGTCTTGGCAGTGATGAACCCACGATCAGCCAATCTGCTCGGGCTAAACGCCATATTGAAGTTGCCGACAGTCTAATTGCCACTGGCGCTGCCTATCGCTGTTATCTGAATGTAGCTGAGCTTGAGGCGCTCCGCAAAACTGCGAAGGCCAATGGTAACCCTGTACGCTCACCTTGGCGTGACCGGAGCGACGCCTTAACTTCTCCCTACGTCGTTCGAATGAAAATGCCTAATAATGGCAACACGACGATTACTGACCTGATTCAGGGCAAGGTGACAGTGCAGAACCAAAACCTTGATGACATGATCATCCTCCGCGCGGATGGAACGCCCACCTATATGCTAGCTGTCGTTGTCGATGATCATGACATGGGCATCACCCACGTTATCCGTGGTGATGACCATCTAAACAACGCGTTTCGTCAAATAATGGTCTATTGCGGCATGGGCTGGGAAATTCCCAAATTTGCACATGTTCCGCTAATTCATGGTGTTGATGGCGCGAAACTCTCAAAACGCCATGGCGCGCTTAGCGTCCAGAACTACCGCGATCAGGGTTATCTTTCCGACGCGATAGTCAATTACCTGCTACGTCTTGGCTGGAGTCATGGAGATGACGAGATAATCACTCGCGCGCAGGCAATTGACTGGTTTTCACTCGATGCCGTTGGTCGCGCTCCTGCACGCTTTGACCCAAAAAAGTTGGCAGACCTCAACGCACATTATCTTCGGTCCATGGATGATGACAGCCTCTTCGCCCTTATCGAGCCCCTCCTCACCCCGACCAGTATGGCCGGCAAAAAGCGGGTCAGGACCCTGATGCCGCTGTTGCGTGAGCGTGCCAGATCGCACCTCGATATTGTCGTTGCGGCGGCTTTTCTTCTGCATGATGGAGCGCCAGAACTCAATGAGAGTGCTCGCACCCTACTTGATCAAGCCGCGTGTGCCCGTCTTGCCGCGCTGATGGCAGCAGCACCTAAAACCGGTTGGAACATCGATAAGTTTCAGGCCTTTCTCTCCGAATGGCTCAGAGCCAATGACATGAAAATGAAAGATATTGGCTTGCCGCTGCGCGCAGCTGTGACAGGAGCTGAACAATCACCATCGATTGTCGATATTATAGTAGCATTGGGGCGTGAAGAGACCATTCGACGTGTTGAGGAAACTTGCAAAAAACAGGGGGTTGGGGTATGACAGCATACTCCGTACCGACGCAGAACGGATGAAAATTCCGCGTTGTTATTTTCATACCGCAGTCCTTAGAGGTCGATTATGACAACCAATGCGAATTCGAAAAAAACGATCACATTATCCAACGACCGTACTGGTGAAAGCTTTGCCTTGTCCACCCTGCAGGGTAGCATTGGTCCAGATGTCATCGATATCCGCGATCTCTATGGTAAAAGCGGCATGTTCACCTTTGACCCCGGATATGGGGCTACAGGCTCTTGCCTTTCAGGGCTAACTTACATTGACGGCGACCAAGGTATTCTATTGCATCGTGGTTATGCAATTGAGGAGTTAGCCGAAAAATCCGATTTCCTCGAATTAGCCTATCTACTGCTTGAGGGCGAACTGCCAGATACTGAGCAAAAAGCCGATTTCGACACCGCGATCACGCGCCATACGATGGTCAATGAACAGCTCTCGATCTTTTTTCGCGGCTTCCGCCGCGATGCTCATCCAATGGCAATCATGTGTGGCGTTGTAGGCGCACTTTCAGCCTTTTATCACGACTCAACGGATATTCACGACCCCCAGCAAAGAATGATCGCATCCCGCCGGCTGATTGCGAAGATCCCAACTTTGGCAGCGATGGCCTATAAGTATTCAGTCGGCCAGCCCTTCAACCATCCGCGTAATAATCTGACATATGCCGAAAATTTCCTGCATATGTGTTTTGCAGTCCCAGCCGAGGATTTTCACGTCAGTCCCATCCTTGCTGACGCTATGGATAAGATTTTCATCTTACATGCCGATCATGAGCAGAATGCCTCCACCTCTACCGTGCGTCTCGCTGGCTCGTCTGGGGCCAATCCATTTGCCTGCATTGCAGCTGGAATTGCGTCCCTCTGGGGGCCAGCACATGGCGGCGCGAATGAGGCCGTACTCAACATGCTTACCGAGATAGGGCATAAAGATAACATAGGAGAATACGTCGCTAAGGCGCGCAATAAAGATGACGCTTTTCGGCTGTTTGGCTTTGGCCATAGAGTCTACAAGAATTTCGACCCTCGCGCCAAAGTTCTGCGTGATTCCTGTCACGAGGTACTTGCCAGCCTCGGTGTCACCGACCCGCTTCTTGAGATTGCGATGGAGCTTGAAAAAATAGCTCTTAGAGATGAATATTTTATAGAAAAAAAACTCTATCCAAATGTTGATTTTTATTCTGGTATAATCCTCAAGGCGATGGGCTTTCCAACATCAATGTTCACTGTCCTTTTTGCTGTCGCCCGCACCGTCGGTTGGGTTGCGCAATGGAACGAGATGATAAAAGACCCGTCACAGCGCATAGGCCGACCCCGACAGCTCTACACCGGACCGACACTACGTGGCTATACTACCATTGACAAACGTTGATAAAACGTAATTAGGCACGTTGCGCGAAATAGGGTGCCAATGCCTCTGCAACCAGCGTTTCAAAATCATTGCTACCACCTCGCAAAAGAGCCCGTAGTTCATCGGAATTCGCTAAGGCGATCTTATGAAAGTCAGTTGGAGTCCACCGATCACTAACACCAGAAAAAATACGCTGAATTTGCATCGCAAGACCCGCCGGCGTCGCAGCATGCTGGAACAAGAACGGATAAATTTCGCGCTGCAACAGCACATTTGGCAGAATCACTCGGTCCATCCTGACCAGCCAACGGCCAATCAAAGCTGACAGCATCGAAGAGCGATAGCAGGCAACGCCCGGCACCCCAGCTAACGCCGTCTGCAATGTCACCGTTCCCGACGCCGCCATCATTGCATCAGCTTGATACAGCTCCCGATGGAAATTATCGCGCGTACTACAGATTTCTATCCCGCTATTACGCCCTAGAATCGCTTCAACTTCAGCTCGCAGAAGTGGCACCGTCATCAACGACGCCTTAAACTCGCCATGCACCTGCAAAAGAACATACGCATCGCGCATTACCGGTAGTAGCCGTCTGATTTCCGACCGCCGGCTCCCAGGCAGCAGCAACAGCCGCCGCGTGCCGTCTCCAACCACGTCCAAGGAACGTGGTAAGAGCTCATCGTTGAACGCCTCTGGATGACCTATGAAATGCGCATCTAGACCATGTGGCGTAAAATAATCAGGTTCGAATGGAAACAGGCACAACAGGCCATCGACTGCTTGAGCAATCGATCTCGCTCGCCATGCACCCCAAGCCCAGACTGTAGGTGCAACGACATGGATCACCGGCGCTGACCAGCCAACCGCCGCCATCCGCTTCTTCAGTCTCTTCGCTAGCCGCAGCGAGAACCCCTTAGCATCGATAGTAATCACGGCGCGTGGTTTTGTTTCAATGATCCGATTGACAAGCAAATTTGCGAACGCCGAGAGTCTTGGATAGGCGCTAAGCGCCGCGCCAAATCCCAGAACCGAGAGCTGCGTCATATCCGATTCGTTCACTAGCCCGCGTTTCTGCATAAGCGGCCCACCAACACCAAACCAGAGCTGTTTGCCAAAGCCCGCATCAACCGCATCCATGATGCTTGCCGCCAGCTGATCGCCGGATGGCTCGCCCGCCAGAATGAATACCGGCGCCGTCACGGCGCTAACCCTCAAGCCCGAGAAGCGTCACACCCTGCGCCTGCGCCGCCGCGCGCAGCTCAGGGGCCGCCTCGGCAAACAGCACGCCGCCCGCCTGTACGGCAATGACCCCAACCCCGGCCGCGGTCGCACTCTCAAGCGTCGCCACGCCAATCACCGGCATATCCAGCTTTCTGTCCTGTCCGCTCTTCGGCAGCTTGACCATGACTGCTGCACTCGCGATTTCATCAACCAGACCGGCAGCACGGCGCAGCATCGCATTCGTCCCTTCAGCCGCCTCAATGGCCAGCACCCGGCCAGCCTGTACCACCACCGCCTGTCCGACATCCAGACCACCAAGCGCTTCCAGCACCTGGCGGGCCAGCGCGATATCACCTTTCTGGGTGGCATCTGGTGCGGTTCCGGCGAGCAGCCCCGCCGGGGCCAGCCGGTCCGGCATGAACTGGTCGGGTGCTAGGGTCTCAACACCGTTGGTGGCGAAAAAATCACTAATCACCCGCAGCAGACTGTCATCACCGCGCGTCATTGCCTTGCCGAGCAGCTTCAGCGCACTAGCATCAGGTTTCAGAGCCGTCAGCGATGGACGCACCACCTTACCGGCCATGACGAGTTGCGTACAGCCCTGTTCCTGCATCAGCGCCAGCGTTCCGCCGATAGCCCCAAGTGTGATCGGCAGGCTGACAAAGGCGGAAAAATCGGCATCCGCCTGTCCGCGGATTGGCATCACGACGACATCATGACCCATGCTGACGGCCATCTCGGCGATCTGCACCGGTATCCTGCCCTGCCCGGCTATTATTGCCAGCTTTGTCATGCGCCTACCTGCTCACCCTCATTTATCTGTTTTGCTGGCTGCCTTGCAGACACCGTTCCTGCCGGCACTGTCGATGAAGCCGATCATCCGGCTGACCTGTGGGTTCCTGCCATAGACATCGCGCAGCCGGCTCAGCCGCTCGCTGAACAGCCCGTCGCGCTGGAACATATCACGAAACGCCCGCCGCAGCAGATCGACATCATCCGGATCAAAGCCGCGCCGCTCCAGCCCGATGACATTGATTCCGGTCAGCAATGCGCGGTTGCCAACGGCAATGGCAAAGGGGATCACATCGGCATCAACCGCGGTCTGCGAGCCGACCATCGCATGATCACCAACACGGCACCATTGCTGGACCGAGGCAAAACCACCAAGCATTACATTGTCGCCGATCTTTACATGCCCTCCAAGCGCGGCATTATTGGCAAAGATTACATTGTCGCCAACAACGCAATCATGCGCCACATGCGTTGCCGCAAGGAACAGCCCATTGTCACCGACGGTTGTTTTCATCGCGTCGATGGCGGTACCCGGATGCATCGTCACATGTTCACGGATAACATTGTTCGCGCCGATCTCCAGCGTGCTCGGCTCCCCCTGATAGCGCGTATGCTGGGGTGGACACCCCAATACGGCAAAGGGATAGATCTCGCTTCCCGCCCCGACGCTTGTCCGCCCCTCGATCACCACATGGCTGCGCAACCGCACGCCATCGCCAAGCTGGACATCGCCACCAACGATGCTGAACGGGCCAATCTCGACATTGCTGCCAAGCGCTGCTCCGGGGTCAACAATGGCTGTCGGGTGAATACTAACACTCATCGTCTAGTTACCCGGATCGACGATCATTGCGCCAAAATCAGCCTCAGCAACCTTTTTGCCCTCGACCATGGCGACTCCCCTGAATTTCCACAGCGGTCCCTTTGATGTCACCTTCTCAACATGCAGCTCGAGCAGGTCGCCAGGCCGCACCGGCTTGCGAAACCGTGCATTCTCAATGGTTGTAAAGAACACCAGCTTGCCCCTGGTTTCCTCGCCAAGCGTCACACAGGCAACGCAGGCCGCCGTCTGCGCCATCGCCTCGACAATCAGCACACCGGGCATGATTGGATAATCCGGAAAATGCCCGGCAAAGAAAGGTTCACCATTGCTCACCGCCTTCACTCCGACGGCGCTTTTATCGGCAACGATCTGGAGCACCCTATCGATCAACAACATCGGCGCCCGATGCGGGATATGTTCCCTGATTCCGTTGATATCCAACTCGGTTATGGTCTCCGCCATCGTCTTCCTGCCCTTCCCGGCCCCGTTAACTCAATCCCGCCTATACCTTCGGTGGTGTCTTCTTTCCGGCCGTCGCACGGGTCCGCAGAACCTGCCGCAGCGCCGCCTGATCGCGCCAATACTGACCGGCCTCGATCGCTGGAAACCCTACCATCTTTGCGCCGGCGGCAACATCCTTGGTGACACCGCTTCTTGCCAGAATCACCGCGTCCTTGCCGATCCCCAGATGATCGCCAATGCCGGCCTGCCCGCCGATCATCACCCCGGCCTCCAGAATCGTGCTGCCGGCGATGCCAACCTGGCCAGCAATCACGCAGCGATCACCGATCTCGCAATTATGCGCGATATGCACCAGGTTATCGATCATCACAAAATCGCCGATCACCGTATCGCCGAGACTACCACGGTCGATCGCCGAATTGGCCCCGACACACACGCCGCGGCCAAGCCGCAGAATACCGATATGCGGGATCATCACCGGCGCATCCCCGGTGATCTCAAAGCCGAAGCCAGCCGCGCCAAGCACGACGCCGGCCTGCAGGCTGCAGCCATCGTCAAGCTCACAATGGCTGAGCGTGCAGTTATCGCCAATGCTGCAGTTATCACCAATCTGCACGCCGCCGCCGATCACGCTGTTTGCGCCGACAACGCTGTTCGCGCCTATCACCACACCCGCGCCGATCACGGCGGTTGGCGCAATCACCGCACCTGGGTCGATCTGCGAGCCCGCCTGCGCTGGGGTCTCCGCGCCTGGCGAGGCATCATTGGCAAGGCACAGCCCCACCGCCCGGGCAAAGGCAAGACGTGGATTGTCAACGCTCAGCACGGCTATGGCGGCCGTCATCCTCGGCGCTAGTTCCGCTGTTGTAATGACAATCCCGGCTGGCCCCGTGCCGTCCAACTGCGCTGCATCACCGACATAAGTCAGCATTCCCGAATCACTTTGCTGCGGCTGGCTGAAATCGGCAATCTCGGCCTCTGCCATGCCCTGCAACCCGGCCGCCAGAACGTCCGCCAATTCACCGGCATTCACGCCTTTGGCAATCCTGTAAAAGCGCGGATCAATCGCCATTTCAAACCCCTGCCAGGGCCCGGCTGGCAGAGCTAGCATCTCCCGCGTCTACGTGACGACACCTATTCATCCGCCCCAACCTTGATCTCGATCCGGGCATTCCTCGTCCGTTCATCAAGCCGCGCCAACACCTCTTCGGAAATATTCAGCGTCGGCAGGAAAATCAGCGCTGATTCCTGCGAGAGAACGAGGTCGAGTTTGCGTTCGCTGGCGATCTGCTTGACGATATCCAGCGCGAGCCCGCGCAGATTCCGCTGCGCCTCCTGAAATGCCCGATCAAGCGCTTGTCGGCGGTACTGGATCTGCCGCTGCACCTCGGCAACCTCATCCTCGAACGCCTTCAGACGCTCATTAAAAGCTTCTTCTGATAGCAATTCTCGGTCCGCCTGCAACATCTTCTCACTGGTCTGTAATTTTGCCTCGCGCTGAGTGAATTCCTCTCGAAAGGTAAGCCGCTGTTCATCAAGTAATCGCCGAACCTTTGCTGTTCCACTTGACTGGCGCAAAACGCCATCAAGATCAACAAGGCCTATGCGTGTTACCTCCATCTGCAAACCTTGATCTGTCTCAATCATGGAGGCAGTGCTAGACATTTCCACTTTCTGGCCTAGTTTATTTTGCCCATCGATAACAGTCTCGGTTTGTGCCGTTGCCTCATTGGCGAGCTTCACGAACCACAATTCTACCAGTACTTTGAGAAACAGATTCAATAGTTCCATCTACAGGACTTTCAACAGATGATTTAAACATCCCAAATATACCAGCTGTTTCAGCTATGAGGTCACCTTTTTTAACAGCCTGCCCTTCTTTAACTTTAAGCGCCTCAACAACATCTTTTGGATCAATATTCAAAATGTTACTTACTTTTAACATTTGTACATTACCGGGCAAATTTGTTGATGCAACAATAGTGTCAGGATTTAAGTTATCACCTTCTTTAACTAAAACATCTCCTTTTAGAGGAAGAATTCTTTCTTTTTTAAAAATTGTTTTCTTTAAAACTTTTAAACCAGGAGTATATGAATGTGCCATTAAAATACCTCTCCCTTTGGATATTCATCTACAGCTTTGGACCAACTTAATAAGCTATCAATTCTTTTGTTTGATTCTTTTGATAGTGTAATAGGACGATTTCTTCCGTCAAAAATTAGCCCAACAACCCCTCCATAAATTACAGAATCTAAGGCTTCACCTTTACCGGCACCAACGTCTATTCCTCTTACTGGTTTTATTGAAATTTTAACTTCTTCATAAGGATACTCCATCATTTCTAATGTTCCTTCATTAATTACAAGATCTTTAACAGTTCCATCATTAAAAGTTAAGGTTACATCAGCCATTTTAGAATTGGGCTTTATGTTCCCGACTGGAGTAACGCAGGTTCCTAGTCGAATTAAGCAGTCATTATCAAAAACTTCTAACGCTGCCTGACTAGCATCTTCTTTTAATTCTTCTTTATCTATATTGGCTAAAACTCCTAATTGTGGCATCATAAATATAGAATCAACAGCTAATTGAGTTATTCCCTCTGGCATAAATGAGTCTATCAACATTCTAGCAGACTGCTGCCTTCTTGGGGCATGAGAAAGAACTCCTCCAGATCCAACTAAAAGATCTAATTCCATCATAT
>CAJWKB010000025.1 GCA_913042065.1 uncultured Alphaproteobacteria bacterium
CGATCAGGATAGTCATGCCTAACTCAAACTAATAAACACCCACCCAAAAAACTTGAAAATATGGTGAAATAGAATTGCAAATAATTCCAGTCAGTCTTTAAATTGCGTGAGGATTTCTATCATAAATCTCAATAAAATTATTATTCAAAACAGCTTTATCACTCAATTAGGACACTGCTTTGATGCAAAATTTTAATAGGCCAGTAAAATCCACTTCAGAATACAATTTTGTGAATTCGGCAAATTCTGATCTAAAACTAAAGAACCTCGTCAAGGACAGTGCCACCATTAGCCGTAAACCCAGCATATCGGTACTTAACGCCATTACCTTCACAAAACTCTTTCCATGCTTTCCACTCGTGCTGTCGCCAAGCGGGATAATTGAAATATTCATCAAAAAGAATGTAAGATCCAGCCGCCAACTTATCACCAATTGTATCCAAGATTGTTCTAGTCGAACTATAGAGGTCACAATCGATATGGCAAAAGCTGATACCGCCAATCATTTGTTCCTTAAAGTTAGGCAGCGTGTTCTCAAAAAGCCCCTTAATTAAAATTACATTATTTGAGACTTTTGGCAACCGAGCTTGCTTGAAGGTCCCCGAAACTGCGGCATGACCAGACCAGTCTTCAGGCAAGCCATCAAAGGTGTCAAAACCATAAACTTTTGTATTATTGGACACGAAAGACGCAATCATGTTTATCGACCGCCCCGTCGCAACGCCAAACTCCAAGTAGTTTTCTTGCCTATCACAGTTTTCGATAGCGTATCCAATAATCTCTTTTTGACTTTCAAAAATGATGGCTTCATTCATGTTTTCTTGAACGTAATCAGCAGCCTCATTCCTTGCCCTAATTTGCAATTCATAGAGAATGTTTTGCGAAAAGTGCTTATAATAGAGCCTCCGAACAAAAGACTCCCAAAAGTTACGCTTTTTTGCCATTGAGTGCTCACGGAAGATTAGTTGAAAGAAAAAAAAAGAGACAACGAAATGGGATATGATTAGTGAAACATAAAGTGAGTGCCTAATATTTAACAACAGTTGGTAAGAAATGAAGGAACGCGAGCCTATGTTTCTGCAACTGATTAATTGGATTATCACTATTTGGCCACAAGTAACAAGTTACTTGGCGTTGTATCTCACCAAACTTCGCGGCCAGCACTTATCGCAATTTAGATAGTTTCTAAGCTAGTAAGGCAGATGACTTGTAGGAATCAAGAAAAATGGCGGAGGGGAAGGGATTCGAACCCCCGAAAGGAATTTCTTCCTTTAACGATTTAGCAAACCGCCGCCTTCAGCCACTCGGCCACCCCTCCGCCGGGGATAACGCGCTACAGAGCCGCTAAGACCCACTCGCCCGCATCGAAGAATACACGGCGTATGCAGCCACATTCCTAACTTTGAAAACGGATGCTGTCAAATCTGAAATTAGGTGATAAAGCGGTTTTCTCACAGTATTCACCGACGGCCAGTAATGGCAGGCCAAAGCGGCATTTTCAGCCACCCTAAACAACCCTCACCCTTCGAGTCTGGTCCGCAGAATCTGGTTCACCATCCCCGGATTGGCCTGACCGCCGGACTGTTTCATTACCTGCCCAACAAAAAAGCCGAACAGCTTGTCCTTGCCAGCACGATATTCAGCGACCTTGTCCTCATTCGCCGCAATTACCGCGTCAATCAACGCCTCAATCGCGCCGCTGTCAGAGACCTGCTTGAGACCCTTTTTCTCGACAATGCTGGCTGCGTCCCCGCCAGTTTTGAACATGGCGGCAAAGACATCCTTTGCGATTTTGCCGGAAATCGTGCCCTCGCTGATCAGCCCGACCAAACCACCAAGCCTCTTTGGTGTAACTTTGCACTCAGCTAAGGTCTGACCAGATTTGTTCAGCGCGCCAAACAGTTCCACCGTCATCCAGTTGGCAACGAGCTTGCGATCATATCCTTGGCTTGCCGCCTCATAAAATAGTGCGGTTTCGCGTTCCTCGGTGATCACCGCCGCATCATAGGCCGACAGACCATAGTCACCGGTCAGCCGGTCCTTGATCTGGTCCGGCAGTTCCGGCAGGGCCGCTGCCAGTTCGTCAACCTCATGCTGCGAGATCACTAGAGGCAGCAGATCAGGATCGGGAAAATAACGGTAATCATGCGCATCTTCTTTCGAACGCATCGTCCGGGTGGTGCCGGTGGTTGTATCAAACAGCCGCGTTTCCTGGTCAATCTCTCCGCCATCCTCGAGAATCTCGATCTGGCGCACTACCTCGAAATCAATCGCCTGCTGAATGAACCGCAGCGAATTCAAATTCTTGGTTTCAGTCCGTGTGCCGAGTGCCTGTCCCAGACGCCGTACCGACACATTCACATCCGCCCGCAACGATCCCTCTTCCATATTGCCGTCACAGGTTCCCAGATAGCGCAGAATGGAGCGCAGCTTGCGCACATAGGCCGCCGCCTCGATCGAGGAGCGCATGTCCGGTCGCGAGACAATCTCCATCAGGGCCACACCGGTTCGGTTCAGATCTATGTAGCTTTTGCTCGGATGCTGGTCATGCATGGACTTTCCGGCATCCTGTTCGAGGTGCAGGCGTTCGATCCCAATATCACGGCTACTGCCGTCAGGCAGATCAATGCGAAGCGTCCCCTCACCAACAATCGGCTTTTTGAACTGACTAATCTGATAGCCCTGCGGCAGGTCGGCATAAAAATAGTTTTTCCGATCAAAAACACTGACAAGATTGATCTCGGCCTTAAGGCCAAGACCTGTCCGCACCGCCTGGCGCACACATTCATGATTGATCACCGGCAACATTCCCGGCATCGCCGCATCAACAAGCGATACATTCTGATTGGGATCGGCACCGAACGTGGCTGACGCCCCGGAGAACAGCTTGGCTTTAGAGGAAACCTGGGCATGCACCTCCAGACCGATGACAACCTCCCAGTCACCAGTCGTACCGCTGACAAGACTGCTGGTCATGATACACCTCCTGCGCGCCGGGTCGGATTTGCGACGAAGCCGGCGCCATCCTCAAGTACTTGGGCAGCAGCATAAAGAGTCGCCTCATCAAAGGGCCGGGCCAGAAGCTGCAACCCAAGTGGAAGGCCATCGCCATTCATCCCGGCCGGCACCGCCATTCCAGGCAATCCGGCCAGATTGGCCGGCACGGTAAAGACATCATTTAGAAAATTGGTTACTGGATCCTCCACCTTGCGGCCAACCGGAAAGGCGGCACTTGGCGTTGCCGGCGTCAGAATGGCATCGACTGATTCAAAAGCCGTGTCAAAATCATTGCGAATCAGCCTGCGAACACGCTGCGCCTTAAGATAGTAGGCATCATAATATCCAGCAGACAAAACATAGGTGCCAATCATGATGCGGCGCTGCACCTCTTTGCCAAAACCTTCGGCCCGTGTCATCGCATACATCTCATCCAGAGACTCCGCCTCAACACGCTTGCCGTAGCGCACACCATCATAGCGGGCCAGATTTGACGACGCCTCAGCGGGCGCAATGATGTAGTAGGCGGGCAGCGCATATTTGGTGTGGGGCAGCGAAATATCGACCAGCTCAGCCCCGGCAACGCGCAGCCAATCCTGTCCCTGCTGCCAGATGGTGACAACTTCGGGGTCCATGCCATCCAGCACATATTCGGAAGGAATGCCAATCTTCATGCCCTTGACGCCCAGCGTCACCGCGGCAGACAGATCCTGCAATGGCACATCAGCAGAGGTTGAGTCCTTCGGATCAAATCCCGCCATCGCCTGCATCATCAGCGCATTGTCAGCGACATTCCGACTGAATGGACCTGCTTGATCGAGCGAGCTGGCAAAAGCGACTATTCCCCATCGCGAGCAGCGACCATAGGTCGGCTTCAGACCAACGACACCGCAAAACGCGGCTGGCTGACGGATCGATCCACCTGTATCAGTACCTGTTGCCAGCAGCGCCGAGCGCGCCGCGACCGCCGAGGCTGAGCCACCCGATGACCCACCGGGCACAAGATCAGCGCCGTCAGCAGCCTGCCACGGATTGATTGCAGGCCCGTAGGCGCTTGTCTCATTCGCCGATCCCATAGCGAATTCATCACAATTCAGCTTTCCAAGCATGACCCCACCCGCACGCCAAAGATTGGCCGTGACGGTGCTTTCATAGGTCGGGGTAAATCCTGCCAGAATATTGGAACAGGCGGTACTGCTGTAGCCGGCGGTGCAAAACAGATCCTTGACGCCAATTGGCACGCCCTCAAGCAGACCAGCCTCACCCTTGGCGATTCTGGCATCCGAAATAGCAGCCATTTCAAGTGCGTGTTCGGCGGTTAGCGCCACATAATTATTCAGCCCAGCTGTTTCCTCTACTGCCGCGATATAGGCCGAGGCAAGCTCAACGGCTGAAATCTCGCCAGCATCCAGTGCAGCACGCGCCTCAACAGCACCAAAATCGAGTATGTCCGCCATTATTCGACCACCTTTGGCACGACGAAAAAGCCACCCGTTGATTCTGGAACATTGGCTAGCACGTCATCAATACGATCACCGTCTGTCACGACATCCTCACGCATCGGCAGCGAATGACCAGTAACACTTGCCAGTGGCTCCACATTATCGGTGTTAACCTCATTGAGTTCATCAACCCAGGAGAGAATTCCATTCAGTTCGGTGGCAATTGCCTGCCGGCGCTCATCCGGCACATGAATGCGTGCCAAACGAGCGATTTTGGCAACTGTGGTCTTGTCAACAGACATATCACTGTGCTTTTTGCTGTTATCGAAAATGTAACGACAGCAATTATCATTCAGCATGGCGATCTGCAAGCTTAACCATATAAAAGACGTGATTTCTGACGGCCAACGCCTCATTGGACTGGATATTGGCAAGAAAACCATCGGTCTTGCGCTTTCCGACAAAGGTCTTGCAATTGCCTCGCCGGTGAAAACCCTGTGGCGCAGCAAATTTACCCCCGATGTGAACTCAATTTTTGAGTTCGCCGATAGAGAAAAGGTTGGCGCCTTGGTTCTTGGCTGGCCTGCAAACATGGATGGAAGTGCGGGTCCACGCTGCGACTCGGTGCGTGACTTCGCTCATGCAATGATGCGGATCCGTGACATTCCCGTGGTTTTTCAGGATGAACGGCTTTCGACACAGGCGGTAGAGAGCGCCATGGTCGAGGCCGATATGACCCGGGCAAAACGTGCCCAGCGCCGCGACGCGCTGGCCGCGGTCTGGATATTGCAATCGGCACTTGACCGGCTGCATAATGATCGGACTACCCTTGCCTCCCACAGCCCGTAATGTCGACGCAGATATGTGCACCACCATATGGAATAGGGCTGGACCAGCCATGGGGATTTAGACTATAAGCTGATTTTCATGAACATATCGAAAGATACCACCCCTGCGAACGCTGTCTCGTCGCTGCAGGCCGGCAGTGCTGCGATGCTGCCAACACGGCATCTGCTCGGCATTGAGGGAATGAACCCTTTTGAAATCCGCTCCTTGCTCGACCGCGGAGACCAATTTGCCGATGCGATGCACCAATCTGGCGATGATCTCAGTCCACTAAGTGATGTTCTGCGGGGCAAAACAATCATTAACCTGTTCTATGAGAATTCAACCCGAACGCGCGTTTCCTTCGAGCTTGCGGCGAAACGGCTTGGTGGGGCAGTACTGAATATCGCCGTTGCCGGATCATCGGTGAAAAAGGGCGAAACGCTTCTGGATACGGCTACGACACTCAATGCGATGCACCCTCATATTCTTGTCGTGCGTCACAATTGCTCAGGTGCGGCACGACTGCTCAGCCATCATGTTGATGCCGCGGTGATCAACGCTGGGGACGGGCGGCATGAGCACCCCACCCAGGCATTGCTTGACGCACTAACAATCCGGCGAAGGGTTGGACAAATCGAAGGCCTAAAGATTGCCATCTGCGGAGATGTCGCTAATAGCCGCGTTGCACGCTCCAACATCCACCTGCTTGGCACGATGGGGGCTGAGGTACGCCTCATTAGCCCGGCAACTCTTCTTCCAACCGGAATCGAACAGATGGGAGTGAGCATTGCTACCGATCTTGAGGAAGGCATCCGCGACGCAGATATCGTGATGATGCTCCGCCTGCAGACCGAACGCATGGCCGGCACCGAGACGCCATCTCAACGCGAATATTACAACTTCTTTGGCCTTGACCGCTCAAAATTACTGCGGGCAGCGCCCAATGCCTTGATTATGCACCCTGGTCCAATGAACCGCGGAGTCGAAATTGACTCGGCGATGGCCGATGACGCGCAGAAAAGCCTGATCCGTACCCAGGTGGAAATGGGCGTAGCGGCACGTATGGCTTGTCTTGAGGCGATCGCTGTCAAGCTAGCCAGCGAGGCCGAAAAACAGGGAGATGGGTTATAACCGATATCTTGTTCACAAATGCTCGTCTGATCGATCCCTCGCAGAATTTAGATGCCAGCGGCCAGCTTGCAATCACCGATGGTGTGATTAGCACTGTTGATGCAGAACTGGTTGATGGCAAATCAGCCAAGGCCGACAAGGTTATTGATTGCAGGGGCGCCTGCATTGCACCCGGTCTTGTTGATATGCGAGTGCAGACTGCCGATCCCGGATCGGAACATCTGGAAGACCTTGACACTCTGCTGGCGGCAGCTGCAGCAGGAGGCATCACCGGCCTCGGTTGCCTGCCAAATACGCAGCCAGTGATAGATAACGCGGCGATGATCGACTCGCTTAGCCTGCGGGCATCTCGCGCGGCGGGACCACGCTTACATATATACGGGGCCGCCACCAAAGGGCTTGGCGGCATGGAAATGGCCGAACTCGGATTGATGGCAGAAGCTGGTGCCGTAGCCTTCACCAATGGAACTGCAAGCATAGGCGATTCTTTGGTGATGCGTCGGCTTCTTGCCTATGCCAAAATGCTCAACAAGCCAGTGATTCAGCATTGTGAGGATCCCAGCCTGGCAGCTGATGGTGAGATGAATGAGAGCGAGACCTCAACCCGACTCGGTCTTATCGGCATTCCAGCGATTGCTGAAGCGTTGATCGTCGAGCGGGACATCCAGCTAATGCAACTAACAGGTGCGCGCTATCATGTTGCGCATCTGTCGACACGCGCTGGTATTGATGCCGTGCGCAGAGCGAAGGCAGACGGGCTACCAATCACAGCAGACACCGCACCCCCCTATTTTCTGCTGAATGAAATTGCCGTTAGCAACTATGACACCGCCTTCAAACTGTCGCCTCCCCTGCGGTCAGAAGATGACAGGCAGGCTGTGGTCGAGGCGATTGCTGATGGCACCATCGACGCCATTGCCTCGGACCATGTGCCGGTCGATGGTGATGCAAAGGCTCAACCATTCGGCCCTGCTCAACCGGGTGCATCCGGTTTAGATACGCTGCTGGCCCTAACTATGACCCTTGTCCATCAGGACCGGATTTCTCTCCTAAGGGCGTTTGAGGCGTTGAGCCTTGCTCCTGCGACCATCCTTGATGTCAGAGGTGGCACCTTGATGCCCGGCGCCGCAGCAGATATCATATTAGTCCGTCCTGACACCAGTTGGCTGGTGCGTGGTGCTGATTTTGCGTCACTGTCAAGAATAACGCCGTTTGAGGGGCAGCCCGTACAGGGCCTTGTCGATGCAACTTATGTTGACGGTATCTGCGTGTTCAACCGCCACACATAAACCACACAAAAATTCTAGCATTGTTTGATCGGCGAATAATGGACTGTTTGCTACGCAATTTTTATAGTATGGTCCGGAATCTATGGAAATGATCACAGACTCCTACCCATTGGTGGCCACCATTGCCTATCTGGTCGGATCCATCCCGTTTGGCCTGATCCTCACGAAAATGGCTGGCAGGGGTGACATCCGGGCCATCGGCAGCGGTAATATCGGTGCAACAAATGTTCTGCGTACAGGCAGCAAAACACTGGCAGTTCTGACCCTTTGTCTTGATTCTGGAAAGGGTGCAGCTATTACCGTGTTAATTGCTCTTTCCGGCAATCATGTGGCGGTGGCACTGGCTGGATTTGCGGTCAGTTTTGGCCATTGCTTCCCAGTATGGCTTCGTTTTCAGGGTGGTAAGGGCGTTGCCACAAGTCTGGCAGTGTTTGCGTCCTTTGACTGGCGTCTTGGTGTGCTGTTCTGCCTCGTCTGGCTGGGAACGGCCCTTGTTCTGCGTTTTTCATCATTAGCGGCGCTTGGCGCCACAATGACGTGTGGCATTGCAGGCTTTGTGCTGCAGTTGCCAGCACCGATTTCGATTTCAATACTGGTGCTGACCGCCTTGATCTGGATCCGCCACCACCAAAATATTGGCCGTCTTTTAACCGGCACCGAGCCAAAGATTGGTTTGAAATAGTCGCAGATAATCCGCTTAGGTTATGCCTCTAATAACTTCCATGCCCCATACAGGTCGCATAAAGAAAAAAGGAAAATTGTCCCCAATAGGTTGACCCAAACCCGCAATACAGGTCCCATGACTTTTCACCAATTGATGAAGCGCTACAGTTCAGCGCAGAAACCGCTACGGCCAGTTCCGGAACTGGCGCGTCTTGCCAACCGCCTGCGTGCAGGCCAAACTTCTCGAGCTTGAACTCGCCAAAATAAGTACCAAACATCATGGAAGCCACGTGTCAAAAATTGTCATACTGTAATTTTTTTTCACGAGAGTTTTGACAAATTCTGCTTAACGTACTATCGGATGGCCTTCATTAATCCGTGAGGAAGCGCATGAAACTCGTCATCGTTGAGTCCCCCGCCAAAGCCAAAACCATCAATCGTTACCTTGGTGACGACTACAAGGTACTGGCATCATACGGCCATGTCTGTGACCTGCCGAGCAAAGATGGTTCGGTGGCGCCAGACGATGATTTTTCAATGAAATGGCAGGTCTCAAGCGGTTCTGAAAAACATCTCAAGGAAATCAAATCTGCGCTCAAAAAGGCAGACAAACTGATTCTGGCGACTGATCCGGATCGTGAGGGTGAGGCTATCAGCTGGCATGTGCTGGAGCATCTCAAGGAGAAGAAGCTCGTTGAGGGCAAAGCTATTGAGCGCGTCGTTTTCAACGAAGTGACCAAAAATGCAATCCTGCAGGCAATGGACCAGCCGCGTGACCTCGACACGGAACTGATTGATGCCTACCGCGCCCGCCGTGCCCTTGATTATCTGGTCGGCTTTTCGTTATCGCCAGTGTTGTGGCGCAAGCTGCCGGGATCACGTTCCGCCGGCCGCGTGCAATCGGTTGCCCTTCGCCTGATCTGTGAGCGCGAGGCAGAGATCGAAGCCTTTGTCAGCGACGAATATTGGAGTGTTGAGGCTGAATTGGGAAAGGCCGATGGTCGCAATTTCATTGCCCGGCTGACCCATCTGGATGGTGAAAAGCTGGATAAGCTGAGCATTGGTGGCGAAGACAAGGCGCTGGCGGCGGTGGCGAAAATTGATAGCTGCGCGCTGTTCGTCAAGGACATCGAGACCAAGCGCGTCCGCCGCAATCCATCACCCCCCTTCACCACCTCGACATTGCAACAAGAGGCGTCCCGCAAACTTGGTTTTTCAGCAAGCCGGACCATGCAGATTGCCCAGAAGCTCTATGAAGGCATTAATATTGGCAGCGAGACCACCGGCCTGATCACCTATATGCGAACTGATGGTGTGCAGCTCGGCACGGAGGCCATCGCCGCATTGCGCGATGATATCGGCACCCGCTATGGCGCGCGATATGTCCCGGAAAAACCCCGTGTCTACAAGACGAAGGCTGCGAATGCACAAGAAGCTCACGAGGCCATCAGACCGACCGATATCAACCGGTCCCCGGACAAGATGCGGTCCTATCTCGACCATGATCAGGCACGCCTCTATGAATTGATATGGAAGCGGACAATCGCCAGCCAGATGCAGTCAGCAGAGCTTGACCAGACAGGTGTTGACATTGGTGACGCCGCCGACAGCGTGACCCTGCGGGCCAATGGACAGGTGATCGTCTTTGACGGTTTCATGTCGGTCTATCGTGAAAGCAAGGATGCGGCGGATGACCGTGAAAAGTCAGCAGACGGCAATCAGGGGGGCAGCGGCACCGGTGGTGCCATTCTGCCGGAAATGTCCAAGGCCGAGGCACTGGCCACCCGTAAAGTCACTCCTGAGCAGCATTTTACTCAACCACCACCTCGTTTCACCGATGCCAGCCTTGTCAAACGCATGGAGGAGCTGGGTATCGGCCGACCATCGACCTATGCGTCAATCATGCAGGTGCTGCAGACACGCAACTATGTGATCAAGGATCGCAGCCGGTTTATTCCAGAAGACCGTGGACGCCTCGTTTCGACCTTCCTGAACAATTTCTTTGACCGTTATGTCGAGTATGACTTCACCGCCAAACTGGAAAACCAGCTGGATGCAGTATCGGCTGGCGAGCTGGATTGGCGTGAACTGCTGGGTATCTTCTGGCGTGATTTTAAATCCGCCATTGATGATACCAAGGATCTGACGATCACCAATGTGCTGGATGTGCTGGATGAAGAGCTGGGGCCACATTTCTTCAAAAAGGGTGATGATGGTACGCTGATCCGCACCTGCCCGAATTGTGATGGTGGCCGGCTCGGCCTGAAACTTGGCAAGTTTGGCGCGTTTGTTGGCTGTTCAAACTATCCGGAGTGTAAATTCACCCGTCAACTCTCCAGCGGTGATGACGCCGATGAGGATAATGCGCCTGTCGGTGATAAGAACATTGGTGATGACCCTGCGACCGGCCTGCCGATCTACCTGCGACGTGGACCATATGGCCCCTATGTCCAGCTTGGCGATCCGGAGACGAAAAAGCCAAAACGTGCCTCGCTGCCAAAGGGGCTGCCGGCAGCTGATCTCGATCTTGAACGCGCCATCGGCCTGTTGGCACTGCCACGCGATATTGGTCCGCACCCAGAAACCGGCGACATGATTCAAGCTGGTCTCGGCCGGTTTGGCCCCTATCTGAAATATCAGGGCAGCTTTGCCAGCCTGCCAGCCGAAGACGATCTGCTGACCATTGGCCTGAATCGTGCTGTTGACCTGCTCGCCGAGGCCGCCAAGAAAAAGGGGCGGGTATTGGGTCGGCATCCCGACGGCGGGGATGTGCATGTCAAGGCCGGGCGCTATGGCCCCTATGTCGAGCATAACAAGCTGCGGGCGACACTGGCAAAGGGCAGTGATATCAGTGAGATGACGCTTGAGGAAGCGCTGCCGTTGCTCGCGGCGAAAGCAGCAAAAGCACCGGCAGCAAAAAATACCACGAAAAAAACTGCCACGAAAGCTGCGAGGAAAACTACCGCAAAGAAAGCGGCCACAAAGAAAGCCGCCGCGAAAAAGACAGCGGAACCAAAGGCCAGCTAGTGGCAGAACAGGACCAGACGAAAGCCGATCTACCTGATGAAGCGACGATCATCGAATTCATAAACAGCTGTCCGACACCACCCTCACCGCGCGACATCGCCCGGGCTTTCAAACTTCACGCTGATCAACGCGTGCCCCTGCGGCGCATGTTGCGCGAGATGGCCGAGGCCGGCAAAATCGACCGGCGCGAGGGGCGGCGCGTCGCCACCCCGGACCAACTGCCCGAAGTCACAGTTCTCGAACTTGTCTCATTTGACGACAATGGCGATGGTCTCGCCCGGCCAGCAGCGGGTTATGACGGTGATTTACCGGAG
This sequence comes from uncultured Alphaproteobacteria bacterium, assembly GCA_913042065.1. The sequence goes on from CAJWKB010000025.1 coordinate 11,692, forward strand.
ATACGGGTGATTCTAAGCCGCAAGGCAGGGCGTGCGCCCGCTATTGGCCAGACAATCCTGGCCCGCCTTGCCCGGACTGGACCGGCGCATTACGAGGCACGTATCATCCGTGTTCTCGAACGCCAGCAACAGCGTCTGTTTGGCGTTGTTGAAACAGCCGCCAAAGGGTTGATGCTGGTCCCGGCCGAGCGCGGCAAACGGCATCCGGTGAGTTTACAGTCTTTCACTGACCTTCCCTGCAATGCCGGTGATCTGGTCGAAGCTGAAATGGTGTCCTCGCGTGGCTATCTTGGCAAGACAGCACGCGCCATCCGCAATCTCGGACCGGTTGACCAGAAGGGTGCATTCAGCGCACTTGCCCTTGCCGAATTTGGCATCCGACATGTCTTTCCAGAACCGGTTCTGGCCGAATCCCGTGGGCTGAAGGTACCACCAGCAAAAGGTCGCAGCGATTTGCGTGACGTGCCACTGGTCACAATTGACGGCGCCGATGCCCGTGATTTCGACGATGCTGTCTTCGCCGAACCAATGGATGATGGTGGCTGGCGGCTGCTGGTGGCAATTGCCGATGTTGCCCATTATGTGCGTCCAGGTTCTGCACTCGATGAAGAGGCGCGTCGTCGTGGCAACTCAGTCTATCTGCCAGATCTGGTAGTGCCAATGCTGCCAGAGGGCATTTCAAATGATTTATGTTCGCTACGCCCTGATGAGGACCGCGCCGCCTTGGTGGCCGAAATCAACATTGACAAGGATGGCAAGCGAACAGATTTCAGCATCTACCGCGCGCTGATCCGCTCGCATGCAAGGCTGACTTATGATCAGGTGCAATCGGTCTTTGAGGGAAGTCTCGATGAGGCTGATGTTGGGGTTGGGCATGGTATTTTGCACAACCTGTTCGGTGCCTGGCGGTCACTTGATCGGGCGCGGCATGAACGCGAACCGCTGGCACTCAATCTCAAAGAACGCCGGGTCGTGATGAATGAGGATGGTGAAGCCATAGCCATCAGCCAGCGCAGCCAAAGCGAGTCGCAGCGGTTGATCGAGGATTTCATGATCACTGCCAATGTCGCGGCGGCCGACAGTCTGATTGGCGCGCGCAAGACATGCGTTTTCCGTGTGCATGATTCGCCCGATCCAAAAAAGACAGTCAGCCTGTTCGAGCTGGCCGCGACAATCGGAACTCCCTTTGCCAAAGGACAGGTGTTGCGTCCCCGTCAATTCAACAGTCTGCTTGCAAAGGTGGCTGACACGTCAGATGAGATGATGGTCAATGAGGCGGTTCTGCGTAGTCAGGCGAAAGCTGTTTATAGCATTGATAATATTGGCCATTTTGGCTTATCCCTACGCAATTATGCGCATTTCACCTCGCCGATCAGACGGTATTCGGATCTGCTAATACATCGCGCTCTGATCGACGCCGCAAGTGCGAAAAAGCCACCAGGTGATGGCCAGAATGGGCTGCCAGCCGAACAGATTGCCGAAATCTGCATTCACATCTCCGAGACCGAGGCCAGCGCTGCTGCTGCCGAACGGCGCACCATCGACCGCTTTGCCGCTGCTTTGTTCACAAAAAGGCTGTGCAATGTCGTCGAGGGGGTGATTGTCGGCATCACCGGTTTTGGTGCTTTCGTCCGGCTTGAGGATG
>CAJWKB010000026.1 GCA_913042065.1 uncultured Alphaproteobacteria bacterium
GTGCCAGCAGGGCGGAACAGGTGCGATGACAGCAAGTCGGCGACCGGGCCACCAGCCGCACGCTCAATGACCCAACCAAGAAGATCGGTATGCGTTGAGCAATAATGATGGCGATGGCCGTGATTGCCGTCAGAGGCAGGCAATTCAGCCAGAAAGGCACGCAGACCCTCGGTGCTGTGTCCCTCCTCAACCGGGTTCCAGGCAGATGCACGCCGATAGGCCATGAAAACACCGGTGGTATCTAGATAATCCTCGACAAAGGCCGAGGCAACAGTCATGTCGAGCAGATGTCGCAGATTAGCACCTTCATAGGCGCTGCCAGCTATTTCTGGCAAGTAATGGGTGAGCTGCTGTTCCGGGTCAAGAATGCCAGCCTCGACAAGAATGCCGACAATTAGGCCAGCCAGCGATTTCGAGATGGAAAAAGCAATATGCGGCTGATTGGCGTTGCCAAACCCACCAAACCAGTCAAACACCAGCCTGCCATCTCGCATGACCATGAGGGCGTCGGTGTTGCTTGCGGCCAGAAAGTCATCAAGGGATCGCTGTCCCTCGCCGAAGGTAAGTGCTGCCAGATCCATCCGGTCTTCCGGCATCTCATAGGGCTGTTCAGCAGCGGCAATCGGCGCGGTCGGTAACAGCTGGCGGATGTGCGAGAAGGACCAGCGGCCAAAGCCCGGCTCCCGCCAGTTGGCGAGCGTTACCTGGCCGCCCGGGTGGGGTGGGGCGCCGCGCATCAGGCACGCATATTCCGGTTCGCTCACTGTCATGGGATCCACATTACATTGAGATGGCGCCGCTGCCCAGCGATATCATCCCCGATCCCCCATACCTTGATCAGCCCCGGTTGATCCACCCTTGCGGCTGGACCGCAAATAAGTGCAGACTGCCCTCTCACTGTTGCAGCTTTCGAGCCTGATCTATGCGCATTCTGGTTTATGGTGACTCCAATAGCTGGGGCTATCTTGATGATGGCAGCGGCCAGCGTTATGCCGGGCGCTGGCCACAGCAGATGGTCAGCCAGCTTGACGCCGAGGTTATCGAGGAATGCCTACCAGGCCGGGTGACACATGGCGCCGACCCGGTGGAAGGACCACATTTTGACGGCACCGCCACACTTCTGGCGATGCTGATGTCGCACCAGCCACTTGACCATGTGATCATCATGCTTGGCACGAATGACATGAAGGCACGCTTTAATCGCAGCGCAGACGATATAACCGGTGGAGTACTGCAGCTAGTCGATATCGTACGTGCAAGCAGGGCTGGCCCTGGAGGTTGGAACGCTACCCAGGTCCCTATGGTGACAGTGATTTGTCCAACAAATCTGGGCGACAGTGTCGCAGATGCGAGTTGGGCAAAACATGAGGAATGGCAAGGCGGATGGGAAAAATCACGTATGCTAGCCGGTATTCTTGGCCGTGCCTGCAATGCTCGTGGGATTGATTTTATCGACGCAAATGAATTTGCCGTCTCGTCACCAAATGATCCCATTCATTGGCAGACCGCCACCCATCAGGAGTTTGGCAAAGCCATGGCAGCGCATATAGCGGCGCTGGCGAATGGCAGCGTGGGGTTGGACTGATGTTTGCACAGATCGGCCTGCCGATGATTTTTGTTTTTCTATGGTCATCAGCCTTTGTCACCGGCAAGGTTGCCGTCATTTATGCAACACCCTTTGCTTTACTGCTCGTGCGATTCTTCATAGTCGCGCTATTGTTTGGTGGAATGATGCTGGTGACCCGTTTGTGGTTGTCACACCAGCGCCGAGAAACAGTAACGCCATCCGCAAAGATTGCATCAGCAGATGGCTGGCAGACGCTTCTTGCAACTGCCACCATCGGGGTGATGCTGCATGGCGGCTATCTAGGCAGTGTTTTTCTGGCATTGTCGATGGGAATTCCTGCAGGATTGACAGCGCTCGTCGTCTCAATGCAGCCGCTACTGTCATCATTTATAGCGATCTTTTTGTTTGCCGAAACGCTTCGGCATATTCAGTGGACTGGGATCATTCTCGGCTTTGTTGGAGTCGCGGTCGTATTGTTGCCCACGATTGGCAGCGGTGCCTCTGGCGACCTATCATTGGTCGGGCTTGGGGTTACATTCAGCGGGCTGGCAGCTATCACCTGCGGGACGCTAATGCAGAAGAAGTTCGGCAATAATATCGGTCTGATGAAGGGCAATTTTGTGCAGTCGGTAGCAGCGACATTGTTCTATCTGATTATTACACCACTTATCGAGGAACCGCAGATCGATTGGCAGACACCCTTCATTTTGGCTATGAGCTGGCAGATCCTAGCAGTATCGCTTGGTGCCTACATGATTTTCATGGTGTTAATTAAACGCGACAGCATGGCGGCAACGTCATCGCTGCTGTTTTTGGTGCCACCAACAACAGCAATCATGGCCACGCTATGGTTTGGCGAAGTGCTAACACCTCTGAGCATGATCGGTTTTGCCCTGGCAAGTGCGGGCGTCTTTCTTGTCACACATTATTCATCACCCGCAACGCCGTAGCTTGGCGCAGTAGAGGGGTCCAGCGCCCGCAGATTATAGGCTTCCATCTGCGGTTCATACGCATCCCACAACCGACGGAGGACAACGCCCGGGCATTCCTCAGTCCAGTCAACGCGCAGATCAACCAACGGCCAGCTGTTGCAATGAGCGACAAGAAGCGTTGCCGAATGGGTCGGCCCCTCCTCGCCGCCAGAATCAATGCCGGCCTGCAGCGCCGTTAGCAGGCGATCAGCCAGATGCAGACCTGTACCAGTTGTAAAGGAGGTGACCATCACGGCCGGCACTGCCTCGTTGGCCAAAAGATTCCCAGCAGCGATACAGCCCAAACCAGTAGCAACAGCGTTGGTTCCCAGAATGTTAGCACCGGTAAAATGCGCGACATTGCCGGCAAGGTCCACCAATGCAACTTGCCGGTAGTCACTGTGGGGGCGATCCGCCATTACCTCAGCAAGCGCCGCCTCAGCAGTCGCGCCAGCTGCCAAATGTGCCAACACTTCGGGACCTATCGAAGGATCGGTAACATTCTGCGTTGTCACAGCACCAGCACCGGCCAGCACGTGCGGGCACCGGCTGCCAACACAGATGCTGCTAGTGGTGATAGCAACACCGGACATATCAGTTTTGGGGCAATGGCCTACAATTGAAAAGGTCATAGATTAAGCTCCTGCACTGGTTCGTTCAAGCCCCTCAGTCACACAGACGACGGGCAAGGTATTGCGTGAATTCATGATTTTCACGCTCTAGCCAGCTGAGTGGACCAGGGCTAGAGAGCGGGGCCCTCGCACCTGCAAAGATCCCCTCGACCATGTGTTTGTCTTCAAGCTGGACAGCATCGAGAAAAGCCTTCGTGCTAGCAATATATGATTGCGGATCGGCTTGCGCCGCCAGCACTTCAGGAGCCAACGCCGCCCCATAGCGGATGCGTGTTCGGCCAAGACCATCAGGTTGCAGCGCCAAATACCACAGATGATCAGGCGCCAACACATACATATGGCAAGGGAAAACTGTCGGCATAACCGAAATATTGCGCCATTTACCTGTTAAAGTTGTGTTATCAGGGTGCGCTGTCCCAACCGGCGCCGTGCCGGTTTTGACAAAGAGTTGCGAAGTAAAGTGGGTAAAGCTGCCGCGCTCATCAAACTGCGTTTTCTCAACAGGAAAATGCCCCCCAACCGTGTCACGGTGAGCAACAGGAAGGTGGTAACCCTCCATGAAATTTTCGGTTAAACATTTCCAATTGGTGTCCCAGACATGATCCTCAGTAAAAATTGTCACATAATCCTGCATGTTGTATGGCAGAAGCCTTTCCGTAAGATCAGAGAGTCTGTGCGCCACGGGTTCGACGTCAGGGTCTAGGCAAACATAAATCCATCCCAAATATTCCTCGCAGCGGACCGCGGGAAGCTGGATATCTGATTTTTTGAAACAGCTGGTCCTGTCCATGTAGGCAGCGCCAACAAGCTTGCCCTCCAGATTGTAGGTCCAGGCGTGATAGGGACAGGTGAATTTGCGTGTGTTGCCGCGCCCTTCAACAAGGCGCATCATTCGGTGCCGGCAGACATTCGCTCGCGCCGAAAGCAGGCCATTCATCCCGCGTATAATAATTAGTGGTTGATCACCGCACTCAAAGGCCATGTAATCGCCTGGATTGGGCAATTCATCGGCCCGCCCAGCGCACAACCATTCAGCGGAAAAAATACGTTCCATCTCATGTGCAGTGATCTCAGGTAAAGTATAGATGGCCTTTGGCGGCGCAGTTGCCGCTTCAAGTGGCGTTGCCGCTAGACGCTTGAGCGCGGTTAGGACATCGCCGAGTGTCGAAGGCTGTTGTGTCTGCATTTTCGGATCAAAGCTCCCCTGCCTATTTTCCTTGTCGCCCGCGTTATCGAAGCGTTATCGTTGCAACCACCCAACTGTTAGTCAGGGATAACCGCCGTTACCTCTATCTCAACAACCCATTCCGGGCGAGCAAGCGCCGGAACGACGATGCCGGTCGAACAGGGATGAACTCCTTTCAGCCATTTCCCCATTTCTTGATAAACCGCCTCGCGATAACGAATGTCTGTCAGATAGACAACAATCCGGCAAACATGATTCATGCAGCTTCCAGCCTCCTTGAGAAGCAAAGCAATATTCTGCATTGTTTTTTCAGTTTGTTTCTCAGCGTCCCCAACATGCAGCGATTCGCGACTGTCAAGATCCTGCGCCACCTGCCCTCGTAGGAACACCATCGTGCCGCGCGCGACCACACCTTGCGAGAGGTCATTGTCCAGATTCTGCTCCGGATAGGTCTGCTTAGTATTGAACGGCCTGATACGCTTATGCACCATTTTACTTTTCCCTTTTTATTGTTTTATTTCAACTATTTCATTACATAAAAAAGAACTTTTATGATCTAAAATGGTCGATAAATCCTTCTCCAAAAATTTCCATCTGAGTATTCTCGATCTGGATTTATTTTTTTCAATATATTATTTATTTTCAACATTATACTAAATTTTATAGAGGTGGAAACTCAGCCCGTGCTATCTCTAGATAGGCAGTACGCAGAGCCATTGTGATGGCACCGGTCTGACCATCCCCAATCTTCACATCATCAATCCAACCAACCGGCATCACGTAGATCGAAGCAGCGGTAATGAAAGCCTCATCGGCCCGTTTGGCCTGATCCAGAGTATAAATTGTCTCGACGATGCGAAGTTGGTGGGCGGCAGCAACGCGCAGCATCGTTTGGCGAGTAATACCATGCAAAATTTCATTACTCACAGGACGGACATAAAGAATCTTATCCTTGATGAAAAAGAAACTAGAGGAACCGGCTTCAGTGATAAATCCTTTGTCATCAATCATCAATGCTTCGAAAGCCCCAGCTTCATGGGCGGCCTGCTTAGCCATTACCTGTCCGAGCAGATTTGTCGTCTTAATATCCCGACGCGCCCAGCGGATATCGGGCACGCTGGCAAGTGAGACAGGCTCCGGCGGGGTATCGGCAGGAAATTTCTCGCTCTGGGTGAAGGCAAAGACATTTGGTGTGTAGCTGTCATCATAAAGATAATTGCGATCACCTTCGCCGCGCGTGATATGCAGATAAAGAAAACCTTCTTTCTGCTGGTTTTCCAAAATCAAACGCATCATTACTGCCAGCAATTCATCCCGACCCATAGGCGAGGGCATGGTGAGCTTAGAAAGCGAGCTATTAAGCCGGTCCATATGATAAGCAAAATCGGTGATCTGGCCGTCAAGAATGCCAAACCCCTCATAGACAGCGTCGGCGAAGAGAAGACCTCGGTCAAAAATTGATAGTTTTGCCTGACCCTCAGGCAGGAATTCACCATTCAGAAAAACAACCCGGTCCATCATTACTACTCTTATCTGATCAGTTTACGATCGATACTTTACAGCCAGAAATTACCATTTGGAAATGAGAAAACGCAGCTAGCTGACAAGCTCCGGCCAGCGCGCACAAAACCGCGCCCAATTCGCCGGATCAATCTGAACTGACAGATCCTGCGTACCATCATTATTTACGGCTGTGACAGTGACATTTCCATTGTCATGAAGCCAGGCGGACGCTGCACCATCGTTCGGACCAATAGACAGCATGCAATCAAGCGCATCAGCGCCAAGATGCGCGTCAATAGTTGCAAGCGCCTTATCTAATCCGTCACCAGTGAGCGCCGAGGTAAAGACAGCACCTGGAAACAGATTAAGCAGCGCTTGCCTGTCATCAATATCAGCCAGCCTGTCAGCTTTGTTTAGAATATGGACAACGCGAGATTTCTGTTCATCATCACCCAGCCCAAGATCAGCGAGAACGGCTCGGACATCATCTGCCTCCTCAGCGATCATTGGCGAGGCGGCATCATGCACGTGAAGCAACACATCTGCCTGGACAACCTCCTCCAGCGTGCTTTTGAATGCCTCAACAAGCTCTGTCGGTAACTGGCTGATGAAGCCTACGGTGTCAGCGATAACTGCTTTCCGCCCAGACGCAAAGCATAGGCCGCGCATGGTTGGATCAAGCGTGGCAAATAGCATGTCTTGCGAGAGCACGTTAGCGCCTGTCAGACGATTAAAAAAAGTAGACTTGCCAGCGTTAGTATAGCCGATTAGCGCCAGCGTCGGCGTCTCGCCACGGGCCCTATTGCGGCGTTGTAGATGTCGCGTGCGCTCAACCTCCTGCAGCTCTCTTTTGATCCGAACGACACGATCCATTAGCATCCGCCGGTCAAGTTCGATCTGCCGCTCACCGGGGCCACCAAGAAAGCCGCCGCCGCCACGTTGGCGTTCAAGATGAGTCCAACTGCGTACAAGACGACTTCGCTGGAAGGATAGCGCCGCCAGTTCAACCTGCAAGCGACCAGCATGAGTTTGCGCCCGCGCACCAAAAATTTCGAGGATCAGTGCAGTGCGGTCAATCACCTTGGCATTGGTGATCGTCTCAAGATTACGTTGCTGAACGGGTGTTAGGGCAGTGTTTATAACAATCAACGGGTAGTTTGCCTCTTCAGCAAGTGCCGCCAGACGCTCTGCATAGCCCTTGCCAAGAAACGACGCGGCGCGTGGCTTTGCAAAGGAAACTATCTCGGAAAAACACACCTCAAGACCAATAGCCTCAACGAGAAGGCACGCCTCATCCAACATCATCGCAGGTTTGCGGCTAAGTGGTATCACCCGGACATCAGGATGGATCACAAAGGCAGTATTGATTCCCAAAAATATAACCTTTTGCTCGGAGGTAGTTTGAACAAATCGGGTTGTACAATGTGATCAAGTAGCAAGAAAGCAAAAAATCCAACCAAGTCGGTCGTGCCCAATGCATGGATGGACCTTTGATGGTGGTTTGCATATTATCAAGACATTTATAAAAGGTATGAATGCCTCATGGACAAGACAATTATCATCACAGGCGCTGGCAGCGGCATTGGAAGCGCCACAGCCACCGTCTTTTTAGAAGCCGGCTGGCAAGTCGGGTTGATCGGACGACAGCAGAAAACACTGGAGGCGACGGCGAATGGGTATGATCGTGCGCTAGTGCTACCATGCGACGTGGGCGACGCGGCCGCAGTCGAGATTTCTTTTGCCACCGCGAGAGCACGATGGGGCCGGCTAGACGCGCTATTCAATAATGCTGGTATTGGCAGCCCCGCAAAGACCATTGACGAGACCGACGTAGAGGTCTGGTTGGATGTTGTGCAAATCAATTTGACCGGATCATTTCTGTGCGCCCGCGAAGCATTTGCATGGATGCGTAATCAGCAGCCGCAGGGAGGCCGAATAATTAATAACGGCTCTATTTCAGCGCATGCACCCCGTCCCGGATCAACCCCCTATACAAGTACCAAACATGCAATCACCGGCCTGACTAAGACTTTGTCGCTGGATGGGCGACCATTTGGCATTGTCTGTGGGCAGATTGATATCGGCAACGCATTAACCGAAATGGCGGTGCCGATGACAAAGGGAGTGCCGCAACCGGATGGATCAATCCGAGCCGAGGCAACGATGGATGTTGCCCACGTAGCAAGCTCGGTGCTGCATATTGCCGAAATGCCGCTGGATGCCAATATCCAGTTCATGACCGTCATGGCCCCAAAAATGCCCTTTATTGGCAGGGGTTAACTTGCCGGCCTCATCGTACAAAACCCACCAAAAGCAATAAAAGCGCCATTACGATAATCTGCTTTGCCATAGGTAAATTCAGCACCGTTCGGCGTCTCCATACGCCCTCCCGCCGCTCGCAAAACAGCGTCCCCTGCCGCAGTGTCCCACTCCATTGTTGGGCCAAAACGCGGATAGACGTCGGCAGCACCTGCGGCAACAAGACAGAATTTCAAACTTGAGCCGATTGCCGTGGTTTCAGTAATACCATGATTAGTCAACCAGGTATCCGTTTCTGGATCACGGTGTGAATGGCTAGCAACAGCGATGGCACCCTCAGGCGGCACCGGCCGCACACTAAGCTGTTTCCTGCCGCCACCCGTGATCTCCACAGGCCACTCTCCATCTTTCGTGTGGAATAGCCGGTCTAGCGCCGGTGCGTAGACAATCCCCATAACCGGCCTGCCCTTGTCTATCAGTGCGATATTGACAGTGAATGCACCCCGCCCGTCAGCTCGCAAAAATTCCTTGGTACCGTCCAGCGGATCAACCAGAAAGAAGCGGTCTTGAGGATTGATGGCGTGACTGGCAGCATTTTCTTCAGAAATAATGGTTATCCCGGGAGCGGCTCTGCTAAGAGCTTCCAGCAGGATGCCCTCAGCTGCCTGATCGGCAGCTGTGACTGGTGAGCCATCAACCTTACGTTTTGCAACAACGCCTTCAGCATATATTTGCATAATGACCTCACCAGCCGCATGAACAGCCGGCAACAGCCCTTCAACAAGGCGACCACGGTCTAGATCAGCTGCCATTTGAAACTCCGGTCAGTGAGGACGCAAGACTAGAAGTTTTCGAGACCCAAATCCATCTGTTTATGGCTAGGCGAGGAGCCAGGTGATTTTCCAGATGGAAGCGGATCACGGTGCGCAGTCATGCCACCTTCACGGCGACTCGCATGTTTCGCAACAACATGACGGGCGTTCTTGCTGTGATTAGAGGTGCGGCGAATGGCGTGAATCTGCGATGCTGCTTTTCTGCGGGCCAGCTTTTCATCAACAAGTGGCGGAGGATAGTCGGGAGCCAGTGCCGGTTTGAGCCATGGTGTGTGGATCAGCGCGTTGGGCATGGCCGCCAGTTCTGGAATCCATTGCCTAATAAAAACTCCATTTTTGTCTTGATCCAGACTCTGTTTGATTGGGTTATAAATGCGGATTGTGTTGATACCTGTGATCCCCGATTGCATTTGGCATTGGCTATAATGGATACCCGGCTCATAATCCACAAACTTACGCGCAAGATGAAGCGCCGGACCACGCCAATCTAACCAGAGGTGGTAGCAGGCAAAGCTCATCACCATTGCACGCATGCGAAAAGTGAGCCACCCTGTCACTTCAAGCGAGCGCATACAGGCATCAACCAGCGGATAGCCAGTGCGCCCGATCTGCCAGGCAAGCAGGTATTTTGCTGCGTCTAGCGTTTCTTTCTGCCATCCTCGGTAGTCAGGGTGAAAGGCGCGGAATTCGGCATCAGGTTCATCCTCGAGCTTTTGGATAAAATGACAGTGCCAATGTAGGCGGCTGTTGAAGCTTGCAAGCGATTTCAGCCAACCTGACCTATAACCGGGATCGATGGTGACTCCGGTTGTTGCTACTTGACTTAGGGCGGAGCGACGGCGCTGACTAGCCTGATACACCTCTCGCATCGACAAGCATCCAAAAGCTAAATACGGAGACAGTCGGGAACAGCTGAAAGATGCAGTGATTGGCGATGACATTTCAAACCGATAGGCGCGTCCCCGCTCTTCAAGAAAGGATTTTAGTTGTGCAATGCCGGCTGGCCGTCCGCCCAGCTGGCGCTGTGTACAAGGGTCAGCCGAAAGACCCAGAGCTTTGGCGGATGGAAGAAGTCCTTTCTCAATATTTATTGTGGCAAGACTTTCTGGTGCCGGCGTGACAGGAAGGCTCATCATCGCGTCCCATCTCTTTGCCCAGCCTCGGCGCGACGCCATCGCCCGATTAACACCATTTTGCTGAAACTCGTGAAAGGCAATAGAATTGCGCCTAGCCCATGCAGTGACCCGCTTATCACGATCATAGGTCCAGCCATTCCAAGTTTCCTGATGCGAATAGATTGCGCTGACATTGTGCTCGCAAACCAATTTGGCTAGGACTTCAACAGAATCACCTGTGCGAATAATTAAGGGTTGGCCAAGACGTGCAAGTGATTCTGAGAGCGATTCAAGCGCCTCTTTCAAAAACGCGTAATGCCGGGCACTTAAATCAGGCTGCGTCCATAGATCTGGCTCGACAATATAAAGAGGGAGCACAGGCCCATCAGAAGCCGCTCTGGTAAGTGCGACGTGGTCCCAGACACGCAGATCCCGTTTGAACCAAACAATATTCACTCAGACGCCCTCAGAAAGCACTTTGACCTTTTTGAAGTAAGAAACAGACCATGAACATACAAGGTGGCAGCACGCCGCAGTCAGTTACCCATAAATGCCCTCACCCGCTACTGGCGAAAGCGGTTGACTGTCCAGCGCAGAGCGCTAGCCATGCTGTTGATATCCGAGGCAATGGCTACAAAGTTGATGCCGCGGGCCAGATAGCGTTCGGCGTCTCTGGGATCAATCGCAAAGATTCCCGAAGCCTTGCCAGCATCAGCAATTGCATCAAGCGCGTTGTCGATAGCGGCCAACACCTCCGGCGCATTTGGGTTGCCAAGATAACCAAGATCAGCACTCAAGTCGGAGGGACCAATGAAAACACCATCAACGCCGTCTACAGCTAAAATGTCCGGCAATGCGTTGAGGCCGGTCCGGCTCTCAACCTGAGCAAACAGGCAAATCTGCGCATTGGCGGTTTGCAGATAATCGGTGTAGGAATTAAAACCAGAGGCGCGTGCTGTCGATGCGCCAACTCCGCGCGCACCTTCAGGCGGGTACCGCGTTGCACGCACCAATTCGGCCGCTTGGGCAGCGCTTTCAACCATTGGAATAACAAAAGTTTGGCAGCCAATATCCAAAAACTGTTTCAAAATATAGGTCTCGCCGATTGGCGGACGGACAACAGCGCTTGTTGGCGTCTGGCCAAGCGCTTGCATTTGGGCAAGTGTCGAGCGGATATCATTCGGCGCATGTTCATTGTCAATCACGCACCAGTCAAAGCCAGCACCAGCGGCTATTTCGGCGGCGTAAGCGTCACCTAAAACAAGCCAACAACCAATCGTCCGCCTCCCCTCAGCAAGCGCCTGTTTCAATTTATTAAGTGGTGCTGGCATGGTCTAGGACTCACATGTCATTTTTGAAATTTTAAAATTTATGGCAGAAGCCAACTTGACTGAGGTCAATCACCGTTGCGGCCAAAATAATTCAAATACCAGTCAGCAAATCTGGCAACTCCCTCCTCAATATCGGTACCAGGGGCAAAGCCAACCCAATCATAAAGGGCAGCGGTATTGGCGCTGGTGGCCGGCACATCACCTGGTTGCATCTCCATCATGTTGATTTTGGCAGTGATACCGAGCGCCCGCTCCAACGCGCCGATATAATCCATCAACGGCGTTGGCCGGCCATTGCCAATATTAAACAGCCGAAAAGGTGCCGCAGCTGTCGACGCGTCCGGGGTCGTTGATTTATAGTTGGGATTGGCTGTTGCCTTTTTGTCAAGAACTCGGATCACCCCCTCAACAATGTCATCTATATAGGTGAAGTCTCGGATCATCTTGCCATGATTAAAGACGTCGATCGGCTGGCCTGCGCACATCGCATCAGCAAATTTGAAAAGTGCCATATCTGGACGTCCCCATGGGCCATAGACTGTAAAAAAGCGTAGGCCGGTAACTGACAGTCCATAAAGATGGCTGTAGGTATGCGCCATCAGTTCATTCGATTTTTTTGTTGCCGCATAGAGACTAAGCGGATGATCAACATTATGCGTCTCGCTGAAAGGCATCAAGGTATTGCCACCATAGACCGAGGATGAGCTGGCATATACCAGATGCACAACGTCATTGTATCGGCAACCCTCGAGGATGTTTAGGAATCCAACTAGATTAGCCTCGACATAGGCATGAGGATTCTCCAACGAATAGC
>CAJWKB010000027.1 GCA_913042065.1 uncultured Alphaproteobacteria bacterium
GGATTATTGGGATGGGCCGGATTGGCAAGGCGGTTGCCCGTCGGGCACATTTTGGATTTGGTTTGGAGATATTTTTTTACAACCGCTCGCCCGTCAATGACGTAGATGACATGAAAGCGGTGCAGATGGCCAGCGTGACTGACGTGTGTGCAGCTAGTGATTTTATAAGCCTGCATTGCGCCGCCAGCCCAGATACATATCAGATTTTGGGTGCCGAGGCGCTTGCGGCAATGCATGAGAGTGCCTACGTCGTCAACACTGCACGTGGCGATGTTGTTGACGAAGCAGCACTTGTCGCCGCCTTGAATTCAGCGGCCATAGGTGGTGCTGGATTAGACGTCTATCAGGGGGAGCCTGATATCAATCCCGCTATTCTTGCCGCCCGTAACACCGTCTTGTTGCCGCATCTGGGATCAGCAACAATCGAGACTCGTACGGCGATGGGTCTCAAGGTGGTAGAAAATGCTCGTGCTTTTGCTGCTGGACGTGATCTTGTCGACCCGATGATATGATGTCTGGCTCATCGGACAATTTGCGGGGCTGGCAACAAGCGGCGCGCACTGCTTTTGATACTGCTCTTGCTGCCGGCCACCCAGCCAGCCTTACCCGAAGCGCAGTGGCCGGACTGGCCACCCCGGTGACAGCGATAGTCGCTATCGGCAAGGCGGCGACGGCGATGGCCACTGCTGCGCGCGGTGTCGAGACGATCGACCCAGATATTCCGGGTATTGTTGTCACAAATGAAGAGAATTTTTTTGCTATAAAAGGCATGGATTGCCACGCTAGCGCCCACCCGGTGCCCGATGCACGGGGTCTGGTAGCGGCTGACGCTGTAGCTGAAATGGCACGTAATCTTGGTGGTGATGACCATCTGCTACTGTTGATCAGCGGTGGTGGTTCAGCTCTGGTGCCGGCGCCAGCACCTGGCATTTCATTGTTAGAAAAACAACAGCTCAATGAAGCACTACTGGCCAGCGGGCTGGATATCCATCAAATGAATTCAATTAGGCGCCTGTTCTCCACCCTCAAGGGCGGACGTCTTGCCCGGCTTGCCTATCCCGCAAAAATTACACAATTTGTGCTCTCAGATGTTCCGGAGGACCGACTGGAGTCGATTGCAAGTGGGCCTGCAGTCTGTGATCCGGTGCCGCTGGAGGTAGCATTTTCGTTAATCGCGAATGCGGGACTTGAAAGGTTGGATTTTGTGGCACGGCATATCGAGGCTTTGCGTAGTGGGACAGCGGATCAGCCAGTCAGGCCCGGTGATGATGAGATCGCAACTGTAATCAGCCATATTCTTGCTAGCAACACTCTTTGTCAGAATGAAACCGCAAGAAGCCTGACGGCGGCATTTGAGACAACCGGCAAAGAACTTATTCCACTCGCTGGCGAGGCAGCCGATTGCGGTCGAAGACTTGCCCGCCGAATTTCTGCCTGTGCGCGCCAAGATAATGGCATGGTCTATGGTGTCACTGGTGGCGAAACAACAGTTTCGCTAGGCACTGCGCCAGGCGGCAAGGGTGGCCGGTCCCAGGAATTGGCGCTTGCTTTTGCCGATGAGATGGTTGGTATGGAACAACGTCCGACAAGTTGGTTGATACTAGCGGGGGGGACTGATGGGCGCGATGGACCAACAGACGCAGCTGGTGCCGTCATTGACTCGGCCTCATTCTTTGATCCCGTGGCTGCGAAACGGGCATTGGCAGATCATGACAGCTATTATTATCTGGCGGCGCATGACAATCTTTTAAAAGTACCGCCGACGGGAACTAATTTGGGTGACCTGGCAATTGTAATCGCGGCACCATAAAGAGTCGGAACGAAAAAGCAAAAAACTCTTCTGTTTCGCGAGGTCTGTTTAGTGACTATACTGTTTGCCCCGCTGCCCCGTTGGTGGTGGTATTGTTTCTGAACAGGAACTAATTCTCCTTTCCTATTCGGCAGCCACAGGTTTTTCCTCGGCCTGAAATTGCGCCTCCTCGGTTGAGTCATCCATTGCGGTAGTTGCGGATTGTCCGCCCTTAACTGCGACTGAGATGGCATCAAACCAGCCGGCGCCGACCTCGCGTTGATGACGCGTTGCGGTGTAACCCCGATCCTCGGCTTCAAATTCTGCATTTTGTAATTCACAATATGCGGCCATGCCTCGGTCACGATAGCCGGCGGCTAGCTCAAACATTGAGTAATTCATTGAATGGAAGCCAGCAAGTGTGATGAACTGATACTTGTAGCCCATCGCTCCAATTTCGCGCTGAAAGCGAGCGATGTCGGCCTGGGACAGATTGGCTGACCAGTTGAAGCTTGGCGAGCAATTGTACGCCAGCATCTGATTTGGGTGGTTCTTGTGGATCGCCTCGGCAAAACGTTTTGCCTGATCCAGATTAGGAGTCGAAGTCTCCATCCAGAGCAAATCGGCATATTCGGCAAAAGCATTGCCGCGGACAACACAACGCTCGAAGGCGTCTTTCGGGTCGAGGCGATGGAATCCTTCCTCTGTACGCTCTCCGGTTAAAAAGCGGTGATCACGCTCGTCAATGTCAGATGTGATAAGCTTTGCACTTTCCGCATCTGTCCGTGCGACGACCATTGTCGCCACGCCTGCTGTATCAGCAGCCAGACGCGCCGCGTTAAGGTTAGCGACATGCTGCTGGACGGGAATAAGTACCTTGCCGCCCATGTGGCCACATTTCTTTTCCGACGCCAACTGGTCTTCAAAGTGGACGCCCGCCGCGCCTGCCTCGATGTAGCTACGAGTCAACTCGAATGCATTAAGTGCACCACCAAAACCGGCTTCAGCGTCGGCCACGATGGGCGCAAACCAATCAATATCGCCTGTTCCTTCGAGCGTTTGGATTTGGTCGGCACGTTGCAACGTGCGATTGATCTTGCGTGCCAGTTCTGGCCCGGAATTGGCGGGATAGAGTGACTGGTCAGGATACATGGCGCCTGCAGTATTCGCATCTGCGGCAACCTGCCAACCTGACAGATAGATTGCCTTCAGCCCCGCCCGAACCATCTGCATGGCCTGATTTCCCGACATGGCGCCAAGTGAATGTATGTAGTCTTCTGTATGAAGGAGATCCCACAATTTATTCGCGCCATGCCGAGCCAAGGAGTGCTCAATTGGCACTGAGCCGGAGAGCTTTTTAACCTCTTCCATGGAATAGTCACGTACAACATCGTCAAAACGGCCAGCCTTTGCGCCGGTGTGTTCTTCGAAAGCTCTTTTATCATCTGGTTTGTTGGTCATGACCCTGCTCCTGACTTTCACTGCGATTTTTGGATTGATTACCACGCTTTCTGACGCGAAAGCAGTGTAGGTCTAGTTAACCCAAAGTATCATTCTACGCGAGGAAAAAATTGCAAAATTGAAAAATGTAATAATTTTACATTTTCAAATTTAGAAAGTCTTAATTTTTGTGTTTTCATCATTTGCATTATGTCGGATTTCGGCCGATACGTCGGATCTGCACTAATAGATTTAGCCTTAAACAACGACAAATTTACTGATATGCCAGAATACTGGCGCAGGGTACGAATTAACTAAAATCAAATTTTGCCGCCCTAGCGTTGCACTATCGAGTAAAAAAATATTACAACGTTATCTCGGCCGCAGCTTAGGTTTTCTTCAATTGTTTGGTCTGCTACGATTAAAACGTGCGGCACCGGACTTTCAAGCCCGGACTAACCACGTGGAGTGGACCATGGGAGGCCCTGCAGGCAATAATGATCGCGGTGAGCGCAAGGATGAGGCGGTGGTAGACCGTCTTGTGTCGCTATATGGCCTGACAATCAAAGTCGAGAGCGCGATTTTGGCTGCTTTGGACCAGCAATTGGTAAGCCGTGTGAGAGCGTTAGTCGCGCCGTTGCACCGTGCTGATCAGGCTGATCTTCTTGAACGTTTGCCGACAAGCAAGTCCAAGAAACTCATGCGCATGCTTGGCGATGATTTCGTTGCAGAACTGTTTTCCTATGTTGATGCGAACACGCGGAAGGAAATTGTCGATGTGATAGGCATGACTGCGCTGGCGCGGCAACTGCCCTATCTGCCGACTGATGACGCGATCAACATCGTCGAGGAACTTGAGCAGGACGAAATCGATGATGTGCTGGCGGCACTACCTGAAGAGGACAAGCTTCTAATCGAAGAGGGATTGTCCTTTCCCCAGGATTCAGCTGGCCGGATGATGGAACGTGAAATTATAACAGTTCCAACCTCCTGGACCGTTGGCCAGACGATTGACTTTCTAAGGGAATCGGATCTCGACATTGAGGAATTTTATCTGGTCTTTGTCGTAGATGCGGCACGTAATATGTTGGGTGAGGTTTACTTAAGCCGGTTACTGCGAACACAGCGTTTTCAGCGCATTTCAGAGATTATGGAAACTGATTTCAGGAAAATTCCAGTGACCATGGATCAGGAAGAGGTTTCAGTTCTGTTTCGCCGCTATGGCATGGTCTGCGCTGGTGTGGTTGATGATTATGGCCAGTTGGTCGGCATGATCACCATTGATGACATAATTGATGTGATTGATGAGGAAGCGGAAGAAGATTTGCTGGCGCTTGCCGGTGTCGGCGAGGCGAATTTTCGGTCTAGTCTTTTGGATACGCTGCAAAGTCGGTCATCATGGTTGTTAATAAATATGTTTACAGCGATTATTGCGTCAGCCGTTATTGGCCTGTTCGATGCAACCATCGAACAGATTGTCGCTCTAGCCATTCTGATGCCAATTGTTGCCTCTATGGGGGGCAATGCCGGTGTCCAAACTTTGACTGTAGCTGTGCGAGCTATTGCACTGCGCCAACTAGACCGTGATACCGCAATAACCTTTGTGCGGCGTGAACTTTTGGTTGCCGCGTTCAACGGTGTTGTATTTGCTATGTTGTCGGCGACGATGACGTTTCTGTGGTTCAAAAATGCGGATATTGCTGTGGTGATGGCTGTTGCGATGTTCGCCAACTTGATGATCGCCGGACTCAGTGGAACACTGGTGCCGATTGGCTTGGTCCGTCTCGGTGTTGATCCTGTAGTGGCCTCGAGTGTCTTTATCACCACGATCACCGATGTTGTTGGTTTCTTTTCTTTTTTAGGGCTGGCAGCACTCTATTTGATATAGCAAGGATCGGTTCCAGTCTGGCGTGATGGTGGGGCTACATATTTTTAGTTTTTCCTTTATTTGGCTGTATTATCCGACCATCTGCATTACATAAGGCAATATTGGTAAACATGACTGTTCATTTGAAAAAACTCTCCGTCGGTTCAACCTCGCTCGCTAACCTACGGGAGTGGCAGGACGCTCGACTTGCTGCTGGTATGGAATTGATCCATATGACGCGCAACACACCGCGTCGAGTGCACGAGGTGCTGAGCGGCGGCTCTATTTTCTGGGTGATCAAAGGGGTGATGTGTGCCCGGCAACCAATCACCGAACTGCGGACAATGCAGCGTGCTGATGGTCGTGCAGCTTGCGGTATTGTGTTGGCTCCAGAATTAATAGCGGTCGAACCACTGCGCGTCCGAATCTTTCAGGGCTGGCGGTATCTCGAGGCAAAAGATGCGCCAGTTGACATTCCTGTTAGTGCCGACACTGGTGATGCGATGCCGACTGAAATGGCAGCTGAACTTCGGGAGCTAGGCCTGCTCTAAGTTAAGACGGAAAATAAGGGCACAACTCTAGATTCATCATGACCTTATGATCCGTCCTTGGCAAAGGTCACAGCAAACATCGGGTTGCCATCAAACAGATGTTCTCTTTTCGGACCATTCATCAACTCGAAGCGCTGCATAGAGATCGGACCCACCATCCGATATCCCTCGGACGCAAGATTGCGCCGGTGAAACTCAAGCGCTGCCGCTTCAAAACTCTCAGCGATAATGGTAATTCGATCTTCATCAGCCATGACATGGCTCCATTTTGTCTGATTTAATGCGCGCAATATGCCAAATCAATTGGGCTTTGTCAGGCAATTTTCCTACCTCATTCAAAAAAGTGCTGTCCTCTCTCCTTCGTTGTACTCATTTCCGGCGCCATTTCCATGGTGGGCTGAAGCGCCCTTGCCACATGCCATGACCTGCCGCCGCAGCGTGTTTTTCATTCCCCTCATAGGCTTTTGAAAAATTGCGGTATGCAAGAGCCAAACCCTGGTCCACTAATGCGGCAGCGATATCCTGACCATTGGCAAAACACTGCATAACAAGCCGGCCATAGTGGTCAACATCGTGCAGATGACAGTTAAGCTGTTGAGTTGAGTCGACAAGATTACGTATCGCGTCTCGTGCGGCGAGTCCGCAGGACCAGAGTGCGCCAGAATTTGTCTCGCATTGCTGTTTGAGTTCTGGCGCATCGATCCCGAACAGTCGAATTTTCAACTTGCCGCTACGAAAGGAATCACCGTCGGTCACCTGTGTCACCTCAACTTTTCCAGAAAGTGCAAACGGAGTAACTGGTGTCTCCGCCACCTGTGCGGTGCTTGGTGAGGCCATGGCAAAATGGACCAGCAGGAGTACTTTGAATTTCCAGCACATAAAAAAACCTAATTCAATTATTGACTCAAAACCAGGCACGATATTCTTCGAAATAACACGATGGTGATAACCGTTTGGATATTACAAAAGGTAGTTTTGGCGCAATGATCAATAGAGGTATCTTAGGTTATTTTACTGAAAAAAATGGGAAACGCGAATTAGATTTATATGCATCCAAGTAATCTAATCGTCAATTGGCAAGCTGGAAGGACGGATTTCTACCGCGAAAAGCTCGAATGTAAGTTTTTGAATGGTCAGGCTGTTCACCTCCAGATTAAGTGGGTTGATGACTGAACACAGGGACCGGAAATGTTTTAGTTGATATAGGGGTTGTCCTTAAAAGGATCTTCGGCATCGGCTGCTGTTTCTTCTGCTATCACCCATTCTGCTTCTGGGTTCAAGGTGGCTGCCACCGCGCTTGACACCTCTGGGATGGCAACGAAAGGCCCCTGCGCCGCGGTAGGAACCGCACTGCGCTTTGACATGCGGATAATGACGAAAAGGGCGGTTGTAATCTGCGTTGACGCTAACAGTGGAAAGAAGCTCTTAGCACCTAAATATTCGAGTGATAACGCCGCTAGAGGTGAGCCGATCACGGCACCGGCGCCACTCATCATAACCAGTCCAGATGACACCGCTACCATCTGCGAGGGCGTTAAAAAATCGTTGGCATGAGCGATGCACAGCGAATACATCGGAAACAGAAATCCGCCAAAAATGGCCATGCACATCAACAGCAGTGCAAATTGGCCAAGTCCAAGTTGTGACGCAAGGAACAACGTGGTGGCAGCCATTGCCGAAACACCCAAAATAACGACGCGCCGGTCGAACCTGTCAGAGAGTCGACCCACTGGATATTGCAGCAACATCCCGCCTATCACCGGTGCTGTCATGAAATAACTGATTTCGCTGCTGCTCATGCCAATGGACTTGCCATAGACAGCGCCCATGCCGAAAACCATTGCGATTGACATTCCGTTCAAGGCGAGGCCGATGACTGCAAGCGGTGAAATCTGGAAGATCCGGCGCAGGCTGATGCGTTCTGGTGCCAAAAATTCTGGCGCTTTGCCAACGGAGATTAGAATTGGCACGACGGCCAGCGATACTAAAACAGACGCTAGCAGGAACAGTTCAAGTCCAGTCTCACTACCAAGCGAAATGATTAGTTGGCCACCCGCGAGACCGGCCATCGTGACAATCATGTATAAGGATAGTGTTTGTCCCCGCGTTTCGTTAGTCGATTGATCATTCAGCCAGCTTTCGCAGACAATAAACATGCCGGCAAAGCTGAAACCTGTCAGAATTCGCATAATAGCCCAAACCAGAGGGTCAATGACTGCTGCGTGCACCAGAACCGCTGCAGAAGCAATTGCCGACATTGCGCCAAAAACACGTACATGGCCGACATTGTTGAGAATATGCGGAACACTAAAAGACCCAACGAAGAGACCTAAGTAATAGCCTGCCATGATCAGCCCAGTCGCAACATTGCTAAAGCCAGCATCGGACGACCGAATGCCGAGCAGGACCATTTGCAGGCCATTACCCACCATGATCAGCAATAGGCCGAAAAACAGGGTCCATGAGGCAGCAGCAGCTCTTAGCATGGCCGATATCTCTCAAAAACTAGGTGTGTAAGTCAGGGTAATAACCGGATTATTGGCTGTTCTGTAAAAACGGAATTAACAAGCTTCGATACGGCTTTGCAAAGCCGTTAGTCTGTCTTGCATTCAACAAAATTCAGTCGTTTTGGAGACAAATTAAAATTTTCTGGATCACGGGTTGCCAAGGGGCCCATCTGAGCTGTTCTGCAGTGGGAAAGTCGCCTCAAAAACAGCCAAAACCTTCTCGCGTTCGCCGTCCAGCATGGCGACTAGCTGCGGCTCGTCGGCGGCGTCATTGTTCTGGGCAATGAACCGGACAACGGCAGCGTTAAAATCATCGGCATTCTGCCCAACCGCGCCCACGCATAGACGCAGGCTGGCATAGACATTGCTGAACAGCTTGCTTGCGCTTTCCAAATTGGCAGCATCGGTCTGGCTGATGCGCTCATGGCGCGCCAGTGTGGAGATGATTTCGATCTGGTCCTGGCCTGTGCCTGTAAAAAGGTCGGCATGGATAAGCCGTAATCCCTGCACCAGAAGATCGAGTTCGCCCATCCCACCCGGCAGTTTGCGCAGCTGCAGCGCCGGTGCGCTCCCATAGGCGTCGCGCAGGCGTCGCCGCATATCAAGAACCGCATTGCTGACAATTGGCAAGTCGATCGGATGCTGTGTTGTTTCGTAAATGGTCTCGGCGAGTCCTGTCACCAGGGCCGGTGCCTGCGCCGGGTCCGTAATGATCCGCGTCTTGGCGAGCGCAAGCTTTTCCCACACCCAGGCGTCTTTTCTGTAGTACTCGGTGAATCTCCCAAGACCGACAGCGACGCCTCCCTTGTCACCATCGGGACGCAGGCGCATGTCCACCTCATACAGGCTACCCTCGGCGGTTGGTCGGCTCAGCCAATTGACAAAGGTCTGGGTCAGGCGGGTGAAATAGGCCTGAGATCCCAGCGCACGATCACCCGTTGATTGGGCGTTTGCTCCGGCCTGAAAGACGACCACAAGATCTAGATCTGAATGCGCCGTCAAGGCTCCGGTGCCAAGCCGGCCTAGCGCCAGAATTGCGCTCTGACCATCAATGCTGCCATGTCGGCGCTGCATGTCCTGAATGGCCAATTGATGCACGGTACAAACGACAACATCGGCGATCAAGCTCAACGCGTGGCCAAGATCGGCTGGATGCAGAATGTGGCTCAGCGCCTGAACCTCGCATTGGAAACGCCATTCGCGTGCCCGTCGCTTTATTGCGTCAAGCGCTTCCTCGACAGTCAAATCGGCGATGGTGACCTGCATCTGCTCGGCCAAAATGACGGCATCGGGCAGAGGCTCGAAGAAATCGTCAAACAGGACAAGGTCAAACAAGGCTGGGTTGCGGCGCAGATAGGATGCCATTCGTGGCGATAGAACCAGCATGTCACACAGCAATTTCGTCAATTGCCGGTTATGGTCGAGAAGCGAGAAGATCTGGACGCTTGCTGGCAGCGCCTCGGTGAATTGGGCAAACGCGGCGAATTGGTCATCTGGCGAGGTGCCACCTGCCAGATGGCCAAGAATGGTTTGCATCAGCCGGTTCAGCAGGGAACGCGCTCTCTCCCCCCTTGTGGTGGCAATCCGGCCAGCCATCCAGCCATCCAGCGTGGCACAGACATCACCCGGTCGCTGGAATCCATGCGAAGCAAGCCATTGTATGAGCTGCTCGGTGTCATCAAGCAGGAGGTTTTCACCATTGCCCTCGCTGGCGATGCTGGTCTGCTCGGCGTCTTCGAGAAGTTTGTGCGTGGTGTTCGTGCCAATGGCCTGCATCACGATGGCAAGCACGGCAAGGAAGCTCTCGCTGGTTTCATGGCCGAGGAACTGAACGAATTGCGTCAGTTCGGCCTCGCCGCGTGGCAATGAATGTGTCTGGGCGTCGCTAATCATCTGCAGACGGTGTTCGACGCGGCGGATGGCATGATAGAGATCCGCCAGGTTACGCGCCTGGTCCGGGCTGATCCAGTCTTCATCAGCCAGCGCCTGAAGGGCAGGCAGTGTGCGGGGTTGACGGATGGCGGGAACACGGCCCCCTGTGACTAGTTGCAGGACATGGGTAAAGAATTCGATTTGGCGAATGCCATTTTTGCCGGTTTTCAGATTATAGCCATGCCAGCTGGATGTCTGCACCGGCCGGCGCAGCATCGAATTCATATCATGCATCACCGTGTAATCCAGCGTCCGTCGCCAGATAAAAGGCTGAATGTCGGCGAGAAAGGCGCTACCAAGCGCGATATTGCCGGCGATTGGCCTGGCACGGATGAAGGCCGCTCTCTCCCAGGTGCGGGCAATTGATTCATAATAGCTGAGTGCCGCGCCGATCTGGATGCTGACAGCTGTTGCTCCCGGGTCCGGACGCAGGCGTAGATCAACCCGCCAGCCAATACCATCCCCCGTACTCTGCGATAGCAGTCGAACCAGGGCGCGTGTCTGCTCAACATAGAATTGCTGGGCCTTATCGGCGGCAAACAGCGGCGTGCTGTCAGGATCGTGAAGAATGATCAGGTCAATGTCGGATGAGTAATTCAGTTCTGACGCCCCCAATTTGCCAAGTGCGAGGATGATCCAGCCACAATCTGCCATATCCTCGGCGGGTGGAGGGCATTGGCCACGCCCCGCCGCCCGGTCAAAAAGGTAACGGACCGTCGCGCGAACCGCGGTCTCGGCGGCGCTGCTGAGCCATTGCATCTGCGTCGCAACATCTGCCATTGTTGCAAGATCAGACAGCGCAACGGCGAGCGCACTGCGCTGGCGAAGCTGGCGAATGGCCCGCATCATGGCGGCATCATCCTTGATTGTCGGCGTTGTCGCTCTCAGCTCATCACAGGCGGTGGTGACGATTGCGGCTCCCTGTCCCTGCAGGATTGGCACGATGGCGTCCTGATGCCGCCGTGCAAGTGTCTGGAGATGGCGGGAATGCACCAGCATGGCTGCAAGCGCGTCCGCCGAAACGCCGGAGTCGGCCTCACCCAGAACAGTGTCTGCCCAGGACACAAGATCGGCATAGACCGGTTGCAGATCTGCCGAGATGACAGGCAGACCGGGGCACAGCTGGGTGATTTCGATGAGAGCTGGATCACTGGTCATCAAACGAGCATAGCGAAGCTCGGCAGACATACAACCAGATCATCCTGACAGGATCCGCCCTCCGGCCTTCATTCTGTCAAGGCCACGCTGCATCCGCCATGTCAGCGTCAGCGCCGAGGCGGCAAGGCCAACCAACAGGCCGGCCCAGACGCCAACGGGCCCCAATCCAAAGGTAAAGCCCATCAAGGTTCCGCCACCAACGCCGAAAAGCCAGAAACTGCCGATGGCCAGCAGGGCTGGTACGCGGGTGTCGTTCAATCCACGCAGAACCGAATTGGCGATGCCCTGCAATCCGTCGGGGATCTGAAACAGGGCGGCAATCAACACCATTGGCAGGGCCAGCGCGACGACCTCGTCAAGCAGCGGGTCGTCCTGATTGAGATAGATTTCAACAAGCGCCTCTGGCCAGATCAGCAGAATCGCCATGGTGACCGAGGTCACAAGAATGCCAACCAGCATCACCGAATGTGCGCTTCGTCCTAAATTCTGCCTGTCCTGCCTGCCGGCATAGTGGGCGACGCGGATCGTTCCGGCCTGCCCCAATGCGATTGGCACCATGAAAGCCACCGCGGCAATCTGGTTGGCAATCGCACTGGCCGCCAGCCCGGCGGTACCAAACAGGCCGATGATCAGGCCAATGGCGATAAACATTCCGCTT
>CAJWKB010000028.1 GCA_913042065.1 uncultured Alphaproteobacteria bacterium
CGGCGAAGTATGAATGGTGTGGATTTTACTGCGATAATGCATGTTGCCAAAAGAGGTTTCCGCCTCTTCGAGAAGACCTCGATGATGTATCGCATCCTGTTCTGAGATCAGCCTAACCGGCGAGAAAAAGCCATTCTTTTCATAGGTGGCTAAAACATTTTCGATATCTAGATCACACATCCTTACCCTATATGGTTTCATTCTGGTGCAGTATGAGCCTCGAGAGGCGGTCTGGGAGGTGTCCGCCAATTAAATTCCTGACAAATTAGTTGGCTAGAACTGATTCGCCTCAAGCCTCGCGTTATATTGGTCTTGCAGCGCATCACGTGTTGCCACTAATCTAATTTTATATTGCTTTTCCCTAAGCAAAATCTCACAGGTAAATTCCTGGGTTCGCCTGGGGTTCGTTCCCTTTGCAACAAGAGTTTTGCGATCAATGCTGTAGGTTTCCTCGCGGGTTCCATCTGCTGTATAGGTAGTGGAAATCCAACCGATTTTCTCGCTGCTAGTTATATAGCTGCTGCCCGTCCGGGATGAACGGAGGATAATTTCGTCATTGCGCCGCTGCCATTTCGTAGTCAGGGCGCGGCCTGAATCGAACCAGAATGCGATGAATTTGGCGCCAATCACGAGGTCAATATCAGGCGTTTCATCGGCAATGGCCTGATCCACGCAGAACAGCCCCTTGCCATCGGGTGCGATTGCAAGGGCTGGCTTTGCAACACCAAGCATCAGGGCAATCAGAAACAGTCTGCGCATGGATGAACACCTTCGGTTTTCGTCTCCAAACCTTGCCAGAAAACTGGCTCTGGTCAAGTGTGTTGGCGGGGCGTGGCATTGTACCCTGGTCGCACCCCCTCCCCTTTTCTAGACTGCGTGGTCTACCCATATCAACGAAAGGATAGATTAGTTTGATAGGATGCAAGAATGTTTATTGCGACGCTGTTGATTCACGCTGCCATGTTGGGTTTCATGGTGTTTTTTGTCGTGGTGATTTCACCCTCCGCGCTGAAAGCGCTGGATATGGCGTCGGCTAGCAAATTTCTCCGTTATGCGTTTCCAAGGATTTTTGCCTTTGGCTTTGTCGTTGCGACAATGGCTACACTCACCTCATTTATCGCGCCGTCGAGTCCCGCCCGCCTCATTTCGTTAGTGTCAGCTCTTTCCTTTCTCGCCAATTGGCTTGTCCTGACACCCAGGATCAATGCCCAGCGTGATTTGATGCTGGCTGGTGAAAGTGTTGCAAAGGCTCGTTTTAACCGTCTGCATGGCGTATCTGTCGGGTTATATCTGCTGCAGATGGCTGGCTCGGTAGCGGTGATCCTTCAGTTATATCCGTTGCTAGCCTAGGGTCGTCTAAGGCTGGAATCTAGGCATGGAGTTGAGAAGGTGTCGGCTGTAACTGTTCTCGGGTGACGAAAAAAGCTGTTCGGCGTCGGCAATTTCACATACCGCTCCATCCTTCAAAACGGCAATGCGGTCACACATTTGCCGCACCACTGGTAGATCATGGCTGATGAAGAGGATCGTCAGTCCAAGCTTTTCCTGCAGATCCTTCAACAGATTCAGAATCTGTGCCTGAATGCTGACATCGAGAGCCGATGTCGGCTCATCACACACAAGCAGTTTTGGCTGTGTTGCCAGAGCGCGGGCAATCGAAATGCGCTGTTGCTGCCCGCCGGAAAATTCATGCGGATAGCGCTCCCGGCTCGATGCCGGCAAATCAACCGCGGCAAGCAGATCATCGACATAGTGATCAATATCCATTTGCCCCAGCTGTGAATTATGATGGAGAATTGGTTCGGCGATGATGTTCTTGATTTTCATCCGCCCATTCAGTGACGAATAGGGGTCCTGAAAGACCATTTGTATCTTGCGGCGAAAGGCAAGTAGCGCCGGACCTCCAAGTGTTGTGATGTCGTTCTGCTCAAAAAAGATCGCGCCGGAGGTGGGCTCAATCAATTTGACGATCATCTTGGCAATGGTCGATTTGCCGCTGCCACTTTCGCCAACGAGACCAAAGGATTCGCCTTCCCGGATCTCAAACGATACATTTCTGACCGCATGAATAGGTTCGTTTGCACCAATTAGCATGAAACCCTCATCAGAAAAGCTCTTGCAAAGAGCCTCGGTCCGCACCAGCGAGGCACCTGTGTTCTTTTGCAGCTGCCAGCGGTTCAGGATTTTCAGATTGTGGTCAGCTGCGCTGCCTTGATCGGGATTCATGATTGGGAAGCGGTTAATCCGGCGGTCTGTTGGCGGAACCGAACTGACAAGGCTCTTGGTGTAGGTTTGAGACGGGTTACCAAGTACCGCAGCCGGGGAACCCATCTCGACAATCCGTCCGTTCTTCAGCACCACCACCCTGTCGGCAACTTCGCTTATTACGGCCATGTCATGGGTGATAAGGATAACGGCAAGATTGCGTTCTGCCTTCAATTTCCGCAGCAATTCGAGAATCTGTGACTGGATGGAAACATCAAGTGCTGTTGTGGGCTCGTCCGCGATCAGGATATCCGGGTCAGCGCAGAGCGCGAGAGCGATCACGACGCGCTGCCGCATACCGCCTGAAAATTGGTGTGGATAATCGTCAAACCGGGTTTCGGCATTGACAATGCCGACATCATCCAAAAGCTCAATGGCGCGTTTGCGCGCTTCGCGCGAGTCGATATGCAGATGGGTCTGAATGGTCTCAAGAAGCTGCTCGCCAATTGTCATCACTGGGTTCAGCGAGGTTTGCGGGTCCTGAAAGATAAGACCAATTCGCTTGCCGCGGAACGTGCTGACCTCGGTAGCTGAGTCAGCCAGATCGAGTGTTTCCAGCTTAATGCTGCCTCTCTCAATTTTCCCCGGTTCATCTAGAAGTCCCAGTATCGATCGGCCAATGGTGCTCTTACCGGACCCCGACTCACCGACAAGGCCCAGGATTTCCCCCTTTTTCACAGAAAAGCTGACATCCTGCACGGCAGCCACCAAGAGCCGGCGCGTGGGATAGGAAATATTCAGATTGGTGATTTCCAGAAAATCCATCAGTTTATCTTTGGGTTCAGTGTGTCGCGCATCCAGTCGCCTAGCAGGTTTATTGAGAAAGCGAGGATGACAAGGAAGAATGAGGGGAAAAAGCTGATCCACCATTCACCGGAAAAGAGAAAATCATTGCCGAGCCGAATTAACGTGCCAAGCGATGGGGTTGTCGGTGGAACGCCAACGCCAAGAAAACTCAGCGTTGATTCGGCCAGAATGGCAAGAGCAAGCCCGATCGTGCCGATGACTAGTATCGGCCGCAGAATGTTTGGCAGGATATGTTTGAACATGATCAGCCCGTTGGGAAGGCCGATGATCCGCGCGGCAGAAATATAGTCCTTGTTCTTTTCAACCAGTGTGGCCCCGCGCGAGACACGGGCAAATTGCGGCCATTCCGAAATGCCGATAGCAAAGATCAGAACATATATAGCCACCTCATCATGTAACTCACGCGAGATGAGGCCACGAACAACACCATCTACCAGCAACGCCATAAGTATACTTGGGATGGTAAGCTGCACATCGGCAAGACGCATGATGACTGTTTCATACCGGCCGCCAAAATAACCGGCCGTGAGACCAAGTGAAACGCCAAAAATGACACTGAACAGGATGGCGGAGAAGCCGACGACAAGTGATATTCGCGTGCCATAGAGAATGGCGGAGAGAAGATCGCGCCCCTGACCGTCAGTGCCGAACATGAAAACCATATTGCCATCTTCTGTCCAGAAGGGTGGCGTAAAGGCGTCCATCAATGACAGTGAGGATGGGGTGAAGGGATCGTGCGGGGCGACAAACTCACAAAGAAACGACGCGAGCAGGATAACCACTAGCAGACAACTTGAGATCAGCGCCGTCGGCGAATGAATGAAACTGTGAAAAATATCACTGTCCCTGATCCGGTAGACAATGCCTGATGTTCGCTCAGCCATCACGATTCTCACTCTTTGTTCGCAGACGCGGATCGATTAGGAAATACAGAATGTCGACGATGAAATTTATCGCGACAAACACCAGTGCGATGAAGACCAAATAGGCAGACATAATCGGGATATCGACGAATTTGACGGCTTGAATGAATAAAAAGCCCATTCCCGGCCATTGGAAAACAGTCTCGGTGATGATCGAAAAGGCAACGAGCGTACCGATATTGATCCCTGCAATCGTCACAACTGGGATCAGACTGTTGCGTAAGGCGTGGCCGAAATAGATGCTGCGATTGCTTATGCCACGTGCCCGGGCGAACTTGATGTAGTCGGTTTGCAGGATCTCCATAATCTCGGCCCGCACAAGACGGATAATATAGGTCATCTGAAACAGGCTCAGTGTTAGTGATGGCAGGATAAGTGCCTTGAGCCCCGATGTAGTCAGAAGGCCTGTACTCCAGAAACCGAATTGCACAACCTCACCGCGGCCAAAGGAGGGCAAAACGCCTAAAATAACGGCAAAGACATAAATCAGCAGGATGCCGATGACGAATGTCGGCAACGACACACCGGCCAGTGAGACAAACAGGATGATATTGCTGAGAACGCCTGTCCGGTTGATACCAGTATAGACACCCAGAAACACCCCAAAACCGAGTGCCAGAATGCTCGAGGCAAAAACCAGCTCCAGAGTAGCCGGCATCCGCTCGGCGATCAATTCCGAAACTGGGCGTCGTAATTGATAGGATTTCCCAAAATTGAACTGTGCGGCATTCTCTACAAATCGCCCGAACTGGATGTGGATGGGATCGTTCAACCCCAGCGACTCCCTGAGTTCGGCTCTTTCTTCGGTGGATGTTTCTTCGCCCACCATGTTGTTGATGGGATCACCGACAAAATTGAACAGTGAGAATGACAGCAGCGCGACGCACAGCATGACACCAACGGATTGCAAAATACGTTTGAGAAAATAGCTGAACAAAACAGAACCCTGCAGACAAGGGCCCCCGTTGCGCGATGCAACGGGGGCCCTTGTTGATTTAGTTTACAGTCGCGAAGCGAAATAGCGGTTCGTTGTTTGGACGGATTGGCACATCAACATTGGACTTGGATGCCCAGGAGATGACCTGATGGTGCAGTGGCAGGTAAGAGATGTCGCCCTTAACAATTTTCCATGCCTCAGCAATTGCAGCATTGCGTTTTGCTGGGTCAACCTCGACAACCATTGTTTTGATTAACTCGTCAACGCGCGCATTGTTGAAACCAACCTTGTTCCAACTACCCTTCGAGTCATACAGGAAGCTGAAGACATAGTGGCTGTCAAGTGTTGGGACACCCCAGCCCAGCATATAGAAATCGCTAAGACCGTTTTTAAGATCCTGGAAATGCGTACTCTTTGTCTGAGCAAACAGATTGACGTTAATACCAATTTTGCCAAGCATACCGACAACTGCTGTACAAATGGCTTCGTCATTGACGTAGCGATCATTCGGGCAATTGAGCGTAATGTCAAAGCCATCTGGGTAACCCGCAACAGCAAGTAGATTCTTCGCCGTTTTTGGATTGTATTCGAAACGCTCGTCAAGTGCCTCTGTGTAACCGTTTACACCTGGGAAAGTAATGATGCCTGCAGGCGAGCTAAGGCCTCGCATCACTTTTTTCTTGATCGCTTCAATGTCAATGGCTTGGTACATGGCTTTACGAACTCGTCGATCAGCCAAGGGGTTTTTCCCCTTGATGTTTGATGATCGCAGCTCGGCGCTTCCCTGATCCATGCCCAGGAAAATTGTCCGCATCTGTTCCACACTGTTCACGGTGTGACCTGTAGAGCTGTCAATGCGTTTGAGATCCTGTACCGGAGCATCGGTCACGATATCAATCTCACCCGACAGGAGTGACGCTACGCGGGTGGCTGAATTAGCAATCGGGTATAGCTCGATGCGATTAAGGTTGTGCTCGACCGTACCCCACCAGCCATCATTCTTTTCGAAAACGGTCTTGGTGTCCTGCTCGCGCAGCGTGATCTTGAAGGGGCCGGTACCGTTTGCATTGCTTGAGGCAAAGGTTTTCTCATCGGCATTAAAATCACCCGGCAGCGCCGAGTTATTTGCCTTTGACCAAGCTTCGGACATCACAAAGATGTTTGAAATCTGATTTAGCAGAATCGGGTTTGGGCCCTCTGTGACCAGCTTTACCTTGTCTGCTCCAACAGCCTCGACGGAGGTAACGCTGTCAATATATTCCTTGAAGTCGGATGTTTTTGATTTGGCTCTGTTGAAACTGAAAACAACATCGGATGCCTTCAGAGGCGAGCCATCATGGAAAGTGACGCCCTTACGCAGAGTGAAGACCCAGGTTGTTGGGTTTTCAATTTCCCATTCTGTCGCCAGTTGGGGTTCGATCGACATATCCAGCCCCCGGCTCACTAGCGCCTCGTAGACTTGGCGCGAAACCATAGTAGTGGGGCCCTCGTTCTGCTCATGAGGGTCAAGGGTCAGCGAATCACCTTTCATTGACCATTTGACTGTATTTGCCTGGGCCGTCGATGCGACGGTTGCCAGCAAAGCTACAGCCACAAATGACGTTATTTTCTTAAGGTTCATTACACTCTCCCTACGTGTATTTTTAACTTTGTAAACCGTATCATGAAATTGCGATTATAAGCCATACGATTCGTTAAATTGAGAATTTAGTGGAGGTTTCTAAAGAGACTAAATTTCTGGTCGTAAATATTTGTGAGGAAATAAACGGTAGTAAAATGAATATCGTCAATTACATCCGGTTTGGACAAGACCCGCGCAATGGCGGTCAGCAACAGCTACACTCGCCAAAGGATGAATTTTCAACCGAGGAGAGTGAGGAGGCATCGTTTGAATTGGCGGGAGCATCGCTAGACGTTAAACCTATACCAGTCCCGGAATACACAACCCGAGAATGGCTGCAGCGTTTTTCAAAATTGCAGGACTGAGCACCTCTAGCTTTTGCACTTGGTCTGACAATT
Organism: uncultured Alphaproteobacteria bacterium; assembly: GCA_913042065.1. The sequence goes on from CAJWKB010000028.1 coordinate 6,952, forward strand.
AATGGGACTTTTTAAAGCGTATGCTCGATATGGCCGCCATGCTATCGGCCTGGCGGCAGTCTGCCCATTTTCCCTATCTGAATGCGGCCATTGCCGCTAGTTGATTTTGTCTCTAGGCTCGGCCATCCAGTGAAGGATGGGATTTATCGAATGAGTTCTATTGTCTCAGATGTTGGCGGCACCAATGTGCGATTCGCCCTTTCCGCGGGGGAAGGTGCTAGCCTCAGCCACATCTGGACAGCAAAATGCGAAGATTTTCCAACCATTGATTTGGCAGTTGATGCTTACCGGAAAACGCTAGGCGCTGTCGAAAGTGCGCGCCTCGACGCAATGGCGATTGCCGTTGCCGGGCCGGTCAATGCGGAAACAGTCGATGTAACCAATAATCACTGGCTGTTCAACAAACGCGATCTTCTCACCAGTCTGTCCCTGCGGCGGCTTCTTGTAATCAATGATTTCACCGCCCAGGCGCTTGCCCAGAAAAATCCGCGTGACAATGGTAATGTTGAGATTTTGCCGGGCAAAAGTGATGAAAATGCGCCTTTGCTGGTCATTGGTCCGGGAACCGGGCTTGGTGTTTCTGCGTTGATCCCTTCGGCAAACGGCCCCATCCCGATTGAGGGAGAGGGTGGCCATGTTAGTTTTTCACCGCGAGATGATGACGAACGCGCGCTGGATGAATTCATGCGTCGCCACAGAGCGCATGTCAGCGCCGAACATTTTGTCAGTGGTGGCGGTTTGGAAAACATCCATCACTTTCTGGCCGAGCGGGCGGGACAGCCGGCAAGCTTGAAAGCCCCTGAAATTGGCGAGATAGCTATCTCAGAAGACGGACTTTGTCGCGATGCTGCGATGATGTTGCTTGGCATTCTTGGCACGGTGATTACTGACAATGTGCTCACATTTGGTTGTTGGCGCGGCGTTGTCATCAGCGGAGGAATCGTGCCGAAGCTTACTCCTCTGATTGCAAACAGTCCTTTCGCTGACAGGATACGGAAAACGGGATTAACCGAACATCTCATGGAAATGATACCTGTCTGGATGTCGGTTGATCCCTATGCGGGTTTGCGTGGCGCAGAGGTTGCGTTGGGTAATGCCTATTTGGCACCGCGTGCTATTGACGCCTAGCCGGTCACTTGCCATTCATCGCATCGAGCCGTTGTATCGAGAGTGTAGTAACAGCGACCAAGTGTGTAATGATCGACTCTGTCAGAATGGGCCGCTCCCAAATGCTGTGTGGTTTCATCATAGACCGCGCCATCATCAAGAGAATAGTGGAAAAACCTGTTCTCTAAGTCGTGGGCGCGCGGCCTATCGAAATTCAGAATTCCGGCAGTGTAACCCTTGAGCAATGCCGGCCTTTTATAGTCAGTATAGGAGTTCAAAACGCCATACCCAATCAGCCTGGACGATGCGCAAGCATATTTTCAAGGCATGCCGTCACGATCCGGCTATGCGCGAAATCTGGCCGCGCACCGGCCTCAATTGAAGCAGCGACATCCTCAATCATCAACGCATATTGATCACAGTCAGGAAAGGTAATTGCTTTACCGGGGCCGAGGCCATCTTGAATAAGATATCCCGTTGTTGGGCCAATCGGGTTGAAGGGCACTTCCAGCCGTACAGCGCCCTCTGTGCCGATTACATGGACTGCCTGGGTCAGGGCAGACGAGCTGGAAACGGAAAAACAGAGATGTCTGTTGCCCGGCCATACAAGCAGGCCTGAGGCAAAATTTTCAACGCCGTGCGCGTCATCCATCACCATTTCAACAGTGATACTGTTGGGGCCGCCACCAAAGATGAGAATGCCAGCCATAATGGCATAGCACCCTATATCATAGAGGGGGCCACCCCCATATTCCGGTATATTGCGGATATTGTCATGATTGAGGGTTGGGTAGGCGAACACAATCTGCGCACCCTGCGCTCTGCCGATCGCCACTTCTGGAAGCCATTTCCATTGGGGATGATGCCGGATCATGAACCCTTCATAAACATATCTGCCTGTCGCCTCGGCGACATCCTCGAGCTTCTGCAACTCAACTTGATTGAGAGCAATTGGCTTTTCACAAATTACGTGCTTGTCTGATTGCATAGCTTTGATAGACCAGGGAACATGCAGATGGTTTGGCAGTGGGTTATAGATGATATCGACATTGGGATGCGCCAGCACACCATCATAATCGGTCTGCACAACGCCGTCATAGACAGGATCATCCGCTTTTGATTCAGGGGTACGCCGGCCAAGCGCAATGACCTCATGGCCTGCGCTGCGTATGGCGGGGATTACCTTTTCGCGGGCTATTTTTGCATCGCCAAGAATGCCGAATTTCATCTGCTACTCCCCAATCATGTTTGCCGATCAAAGCCTAGAGTGTTGCCGCCTCTCTGGCTAGCTTTTCAATGGCTGCAAATTGCTGTTCAGCGATGAGTTTCTGAGGCGCGACCCATGAACCTCCAAGGCACCTAACATTTGGCATTGCGAGCCAATTGGGCGCTGTTTCGGCGCTGATGCCACCTGTTGGACAAATGGTGATCTGTGGCAGTGGGCTTGCAATTGACCTCACGAAAGAGGCGCCACCTGCTGAACTGGCAGGAAAAAATTTCATCGCGGTAAAACCTAATTCATGCAGTGTCATGATTTCTGATACAGTAGATACGCCTGGCAATAGCGGCAGGTTAACAGCGGCGCATCCATCAACAACAGCTGGCGTGGTGCCTGGCGAGACCGCAAAGGCGGCGCCAGCGTTGCGAGAGGCTGTTGCCAAACTGGCTGAAACAACGGTGCCTGCGCCAACATGGATTTCGGGGCGTTGGCTGGCGACGGCCTCGATGGCACCAAGGGCTGCTGGGGTGCGCAAAGTGATCTCGATTGTTTTCAGTCCTCCCGCCAGAAAAGCGTCAGCAAGCGGCAGAGCGTCTTTGATATCATCAATGACGATGACTGGCATGACCGGTCCCAGGTCGAGAATTCTCTCAATTATTTCATTTGGGTTGTTTCTCATTGTGATAGCTCCAGTAAATTCAGGCCACCCCCCTGTTCTGCCCGTGTTGCCTGCTGACGAAGGCCTGCAAACAGTGATCGTGCGAAACCACGTTGGGCTGGCAAATTTGAAACGCCGAGAGCAGAACGTGCATCAAGATTAGCATCCACGACAAGCTTACCCTGCGTTGCGTCGAGTGTGATGAGATCGCCATTTTCGATTTTGCCGATAGGTCCGCCGTCAACTGCCTCAGGAGAGATATGGATAGCTGCAGGAACGGAGCCGGAAGCACCTGACATCCGTCCATCTGTGACCAATGCTACCTTATACCCCTCATCCTGCAGGTTGCCGAGCAGAGGGGTCAGGCTGTGCAATTCCGGCATGCCTGTTGCCATCGGGCCCTGACAGCGCAGAACCACAACAACATCCCTGTTCAGGTCACCTGCCTGATAGGCTGCCTTGACCTCGGCCTCGGTTGTGAATATTGCCGCCGGGGCGCTGATGACATGTCTTGTCTCGACGACGGCGGATGTTTTGATCACCGCTTTTCCAAGATTGCCATCTAGCATTTTCAATCCACCATTGACACTGTGGGGATTGTTTGCGGGGCGCAGAATTTCACTATCGCCGGACACTTTTGGGGCGGCGCGCCAGATGAGATTGCTTCCATCGAGAAATGGCTCGCTCGCATAGTCATGCAGATTGTCACCACCGACCGTTTTGGCGCTCCCATCAAGAAGGCCGTTTTCGAGCAGTTCGGCAATAACAAACCCCATGCCGCCAGCAGCATGAAAATGATTCACATCGGCGCTGCCATTTGGATAGACTCGGGCCAGCAAGGGTGTGATCTCCGAGAGGTCAGCAAAATCCTGCCAGTTGAGATTGATCCCGGCTGCTGCTGCCATGGCAGGCAGATGCAGGGTGTGATTGGTTGAACCGCCAGTCGCGTGCAATCCGACAATGGCATTTACAAAGCTGCGCTCATCCAGCATTTCCCCAATGGGCTTTGCTGCGCCCTTTTGGCGGGATAACTCAACGACATGCTGGGTTGCGGCAACGGTGAGCGCGTGCCGTAAATCATCATGTGGATGTACAAAGGCCGCACCCGGTAGATGTAGCCCCATGACCTCCATTAACATCTGGTTTGAATTTGCCGTGCCGTAAAAGGTACAGGTTCCCGGACCGTGATAGGCGGTGACCTCTGATTTTAGCAATTCTTCACGGCTTGCCTCGCCTCTGGAAAAGGCCTTGCGCACCGCGGCCTTTTCTGCGTTCGGAATGCCTGTCGTCATTGGTCCGGCTGGGGCAAAAACAACAGGCAAATGACCGAAGGACAGAGCACCTATGACCAGCCCTGGAACAATCTTGTCACAAACGCCGAGGCAAATTGCAGCGTCATACACACCATGCGACAGACCGACAGCGGTCGCCATGGCGATGACGTCTCGACTCATCAGTGACAGTTCCATCCCCGGCCTACCCTGCGTGACACCGTCGCACATTGCTGGCACACCGCCGGCAACTTGAGCCGTTGCGCCCACCTCACGTGCAGCTGCTTTGATGATTTGTGGATAGGTCTCGAAAGGCTGATGGGCCGACAGCATGTCGTTATAGGCGGTGATGATGCCGACATTAGGTTTCAACTCGGTACTGATACCGAGAACATCATTTTGGTCC
>CAJWKB010000029.1 GCA_913042065.1 uncultured Alphaproteobacteria bacterium
TCATGATCACTGCCAATGTCGCGGCGGCCGACAGTCTGATTGGCGCGCGCAAGACTTGCGTTTTCCGTGTCCATGATGCGCCTGATCCAAAAAAGACAGACAGCCTGTTCGAGCTGGCCACGACAATCGGAGCGCCCTTTGCCAAAGGACAGGTGTTGCGTTCCCGCCAATTCAATAGTTTGCTTGCAAAGGTGGCTGACACGTTGGATGAGATGATAGTCAATGAGGCGGTTCTGCGTAGTCAGGCAAAAGCTTTTTATAGCATTGATAATATTGGGCATTTTGGCTTATCCTTACGCAATTATGCGCATTTCACCTCGCCGATCAGACGATATTCGGATCTGCTGGTCCATCGCGCTCTTATCGACGCCGCAAGTGCAAAAAAGCCACCAGATGATGGCCAAAATGGGCTGCCAGCCGAACAGATTGCCGAAATCTGCATTCACATCTCCAAGACAGAGGCCAGCGCTGCTGCTGCCGAACGTCGCACCATCGACCGCTTTGCCGCTGCTTTGTTCACAAAAAGGCTGTACAATGTCGTAGAGGGGGTGATTGTCGGCATCACCGGTTTTGGTGCTTTCGTCCGGCTTGAGGATGGCGCAGCCGATGGCTTTTTACCACTGGCTGGCCTGCCTGATGATTTCTACGATCTTGACGCGGCAGAGCGGTGTCTGACCGGGCGGCATAGTGGTTGGAGCTTTACCATTGGCACAGCTTTGAAGGTAAAGGTTGAGGAGGTCACTCCAGTCAGCGGCGGCATTCTGCTACGCTGGATGGAGGGTGGTACGATCACCGAGAAGAGAAAACGCAAAGTCTCCTCCTCCCACCGACAGACCAAAAGGGGCAAGGCGGACCGGCGTTTTGACAACAAGGGTACCAAGCGCAAAGGCGCGCGAAAAAGGCGATGATCCTGACTTGACAAAAGCCACGCAATCGCGCAATTTCCCGACTTATTCTAGTACGACGCATCTCCGTGCGGCATAACCATTGGGGTCCCGCGGACCTTTTCAGGAGAAATAGCTATGGCAAAGCCAGCCACCCTGCAAATCCGGCTCGTCAGCACAGCCGACACGGGCTATTTTTATGTCACTAAGAAGAACCCGCGCACGAAGCCAGAAAAACTGGAAGTGATGAAATATGACCCGCGTGCGCGAAAGCATGTGCTGTTTCGCGAAGCCAAAATTAAGTAACCAGACTGTCTGCGGCTAGATGCTCGGCCTGTCTATTGACAAAAATATGATTAACGCCACCATTCTATCGGACGGTGGCTATGTGGTTTCTGACTATCAGACCCCTACCCCCGCTGACAGCTATCGTGACTGCCTGCTGGCAGTGAGCAAAGCCGTCACTACACTTGAAACCAACGCCCCGTCTCACCGCCCCGCTGGCATAGCACTTCCCGGTATCATGCATGATAACATCATGCGGAACGCACCGCTTAGCTGGTTGAATGGCAAGGCCATCAAGCAGGATTTGCAAGCGGCCCTCGGGCGTGAGATCGTGATTGGTGGCTTTGGCGCCTGTTTCACCTTGTACGAGGCGTTGTACGGAGCTGGTCGTGAAGCTGAAACAGTGTTTGGCATGCATATCGATGCAAATTGCACCGGCGGATTTGTGGCTAGCGGACGTTCGATTCCTGGTGCCAATGGCATAGCGGGAAACTGGGCACATCTGCCGCTGCCAGCTCCGGTCCCCCATGAGTTAGACGGGCATGATTGTTGGTGCGGACGGACGGGTTGCACTGAAACCTTTATCTCGGCTGAAAGCATTGAACAGGATTATTTAAAAATTACCGGAAGCAGGGCTAATATCGTCACAATTGCCAGTGCAGCAGCCAATAATGACATTGTCGCCGAGAGTACGATACAAGTGCTTGAGGACCGCCTTGGTAGGGTCACATCTGCTTTCATCACAATTATTGACCCCAAAGTGATTGTGATCGGCGGCGTGGTGGGAACGATGGAACGGATTTACGAGAAGGTGCCGCGCAAGTGGCCTGGCTATGTCACAGCACGCAATCCGGTAAACAGGCTTGTGCAGGCCAAAGGTGGCGAAATGACCGCTGCCGCCGGAGCAGCATTATTGGGGCGAATGCAGGTATGAGGCTGCCACTCAGCGGCAAACGGGGGCCTCAATATCTTCAATTTTGGTCAAATCGGCAGCAATACTGAAATCTCCGTAATCGATAACATAATTGCGGACGACACCATTGCGCTGCATCGCAAATTTAATTTCATATTCAGGCTCGGACGTTGTTGCCGTTGGCTTGAAATAAGCCACTTGGATTGGCCAGAAGCCGTTTTCACGTAGTCTGCCAAGATCTATTACATCCTCGGCCTTTTGCCAGCCGCCGACAACGGTGCTGGTGGTCATTAGCGCGTCGTCGGGTTCGCCTCCAGTAAAAATCGTCGCAGCCATCATGGTCTTACCGTTGTCAGCGGCATCAAGAATGCTTTCGAGATGACGAACCGGGAAATAGGTATCCTGCGGCAGCTCCAACTCAGCCTCCGGATCTAGTGAGAAAAAGGCGTTCCCGCTATCTTTGGCCGACAGATCAGCAAAACCGCCAAAGTCTTTCCGCCCAAAAAAAGTACTGTCTTCTGTGACATCAAAGCTGAATTTATCGCCACTATCCGCTTCCCAAGATTCAAAATGAGATAAAATTCGGTCACTGCCGCCAGTGTCGTTGATAAATTCTATCATGTAATCCTCAACAGAAACCCATCCATCACAATCTCGCTCAACGATAAAGGCCGATCTACCAACAACATTGACTATGTTTGAGTTTTGTACACGATCGTCTAGGCGCATTTCATAGAACGCCTTGTGCGCAGAGATGCCACCGGCGTAAGCACTCGGTGCTATCACTAAAAGGCCGACAAGGCTACCGGTCAATAAACAGTTTTGATAGGTCAGTTTCATTACGTCTACTCTCTTGGTGTTTGTTGAAATATGCCCAGAAATTGCTATTTTCAATAGGTTTGCCTTCACCTGCTGCGATTTTTCCTCTATACCTCCGACAATCCATAGAGAACGCAGGTCCCGAAAATAGTGGTAAATATGTCACGCATTCCAAAAGCCCCAAACACCACCACATCGAAAACAAGTGAGCCAATTACCACCACAAAGGCGCTTGCCGACGTCATAGAACGTTACCAGTCAGCGTCTTTTCTGGCAGTGGACACAGAGTTTATGCGGGAAAAAACTTATTACCCGCAGCTCTGCTTGATTCAGATCAGCGATGGCAAGGAGGCAGTCTGTATCGATCCGCTGGCACAGGGTCTCGAACTCAATGCACTTTGGAATTTGATGCGCAATGAGGCCATTTTAAAAGTGTTTCATGCTGCACATCAGGATCTGGAGATTTTCCTAAATTTAATGGGTGACCTGCCTCGCCCCGTGTACGACACGCAGATCGCCGCAATGGTGATGGGTCAGGGTGATCAGGTTGGCTATGATAAACTGGTCAAAGCCGTTCTTGCACAGGATATCGACAAAACATCGCGATTTACGGACTGGTCGAAGCGCCCCCTCACTGACCGGCAGATTGCTTATGCGCTAGATGACGTGATTTTTCTGGCACAATTATACCCGATCATCATCGACCAGTTGGACAAACAGGGGCGGGTTGCCTGGCTAGCAGACGAATTTGACCGGCTTGCTAGCCCTGATACCTACCGGACGACGCCTAAGGACGCCTGGAAGCGTATAAAAATTCGCCACATGAAACCCCCAGCGTTGCTACGCCTGATGCATCTTGCAGCATGGCGCGAGTATGAGGCGCAGACACGCAACCTGCCACGCAACCGCATTGTGCGCGATGAAACATTGATAGATCTTGCTGGTAGTAACCCCAAAAACCGCGGCGCCTTTTCCAAGATCAGGAATTTCCCTGGCGGCACCGATGGTAAGCTGATTGACCCGGTTCTCGAGGTTCTCGCGAAGACATCAACAGCATCACTAGATGACATCCCATTGCAGGATGATGGTAAAAGACCGAAGCGGCCACCAGTTGCCATTATGGAATTGCTTCGCGTTCTGCTAAAACATGTTACTGACAATCATGGCATCGCACCCCGCCTAATCGCCTCAGCCGATGAACTTGAGGCATTGGCATTGGATGACAACGCCCCAATTCGGGCTCTTGATGGATGGCGGCGCGATATTTTCGGAACCCCAGCCCTAAAACTGAAAAATGGCAAGACCGCTATTGCCATCGAGAACAAGAAAATCCAGCTGATTGATTTGTAGGCAAGCCCCAAGGCATCTATCTCGGATGTTTCTCTTGCTGAAGATTATCCTGACCTGGTTCCATTACAGATCTTGCCAGCGTAAGTGTGATTTGACTTTTGTTTGCCAGAGACAGACGGTCCATTCTGACAACGACCTCGCGTGCAGCAGCAAAGGAACGTTCCATGCGAGCAATGAGATACTGGAGCACGTTCTCCGGGGCATATAATTGCCGTTCAACAAAATTCTTGTGCAGTAGACCGTACAAAAGCGTGTCATCAGGCCCGTCAATCATCGCCAGATTGACAGCCCGCATCCGCGAAGCAAGATCGGGAACCTGCCAGGCCATCCTGGCCACCGGCTGGGTGCTGATGATCAACAGTGATCCACCAATGTCACGAGTATGGTTGAAAAGATGAAACAACCCTGTTTCGCCCAGCGAAACTATACTAAGATCAACGACAAAGTGCAGCGCGTCACCGAGACCTATAAGATCATTATCAAGATCACTTAGCAGTACCGCGCCGCTTTTTGCTTGCCAGACAGCTGCTAGGTGGGATTTGCCGCTCGCCTGCGGACCAGCGATGTTGAGCGCGCAGAACTGACCCACCCAATGCGGCCAGCGATCAATCCACTGAGCAGCAATGCTGTTACAATCACTGATGATAAAATCACCATATTGTCTAGAACTGCGGATCGGTAAATCAAGAGGGAGCTGCTGCATCGACTTGCTGTCTAATTGTCCGTCAGCGAGACAACAGACTGATTACCATCTTCTGTCATGACCAGTGACAATTCATGCGCCAGAAGTGCATTTTTTACGGCGGCCATGGTCCCTTCAACATTGACCGTAACCACCCCCGAGGTCACATCCAGCTTGCGGATACGGTAGCCATTGAAAACCGCAATCTGATCAAAAATCGCCAGCCGCGCAGCCCATTCTTGAAGTGACTTAATGGGCAGGATCAAAGTCATTTTCTGGCTATCATTGCCCGAAATTGCATTGGCCGCATACCAGCTAGCCTGCATCTCAAGCAATATCTTTGAGCGTGCAACAGCTAGTTTACCGATAAGATCATTCGACACCGGCAGGTCAACCATCTTTGCCAGAGTTGTAATCAATTCGCCATCCCTAGAAAATAACTGGCCATCAACCGTCAAAACAGGAGTTGAGCCATCGTAATCAAGCCGTGCAATGACCAGCATAGTCTGCTCGGCCGCAGCAAGAGTCGCGGCATGGCTCAGCGTCACAGGATTAGCCAGGGCAAGGTCCTCAGCCCGCAGGCTCCGCTCGTTTATAATTGTCGGCTCCAAAAGCACAAAATTTACTAGACCGTTGGAGGTCTCAACAGCCTCACGCCAGCCCGACAGCCAACTATTATCCGTTTGCCACGCGCGCGCGCCATCTGGACCCTGCCAAACCGGTATAACAAGGATAGGAGGGCTAGGGAGCTCAGTCCAATTCAAACCATCTGAACGGAACGTTGCTCGAAGACGGCTGGAATCAAAACAGAAATCGAGCAACGCAATATAGCGCCCCTCGAGACTGTTCTCCTCGGTGATATGAACAAAATCAGAAAATTGATCGAGATCATGGTGGGTCAGGAACTGACTAATTTTCTCGGGATCGTTCAATAGGCGTTCAAGCACCACTCTGAATGCGGTCTCGGCGGCAGCGCGCGTGCCAAGCTGACGCGCCTCACCAGCGGTGTCGGCTATCTGGTCAATGCTGACATTCTTGACGCCGAATTGTGGAGTGCTGCACTCTTCAGCATGGATCGGACGCGCGGCAAGCAGAAGCAGCAGAACAAGGCATAACGAGCTGCCTTTGATAGTGCTCAACAGCCCTAGCAAAGCACTGGCCCGACTCAAAATTAATACTGCATATACCACTGAAAAGCCCTATGATACGAAACTTCTGACCTCTTATACCATTACCGACAGATGAAGCCAGCATGTCAGACAAAAATCTAAACAGTAAGTCGCTACGCTATAGAGATGCCGGTGTCGATATCGATGTTGGGGAAGAGCTTGTTGCAGACATTGCACCCCATGCGAAGCGCACAAGGCGAAGGGGAGCTGATGCATCTCTCGGCGGCTTCGGCGGATTATTTGATCTCCGCGCAGCCGGCTTTGTTGATCCAATTCTGGTGGCAGCAACAGACGGCGTCGGAACAAAGCTGGAGCTGGCGAAGCAATTGGAGCTACATCGGGGTCTCGGTATTGATCTGGTGGCGATGTGCGCGAACGATGTTCTGGCCCAAGGTGCTATGCCATTGTTTTTTCTCGACTATTTTGCAACGGGCAAACTGGAGCCAGCAGTGGCGGCAGAAGTTGTGGGAGGTATCGCAGATGGCTGTCTGGAAGTCGAATGCGCATTAATTGGTGGCGAAACGGCAGAAATGCCTGGAATTTACCCTGCCGGGTCATATGATTTGGCCGGATTTTGTGTTGGCGCGGCGGAACGGGGCACTCTTCTCAGCTCGGGGATGGCGAAGGCAGGTGATATTGCCATTGCGTTGCCTTCTTCCGGCATTCATTCAAATGGCTACTCACTTGTTCGTAAGATCATTGAATTCACCGGCGCGGACCTCGCTGCAACAGCCCCTGGTGAGACAGGTCGAACTCTTGGCGAGGCTTTGCTAGAACCAACACGCCTTTATCAGAAAGCCGTAAGCCGCGCACTAGCAATAGGCGGTGTTCATGGGATCGTGCATGTCACAGGCGGCGGTTTGATCGAAAACCCGCCGCGTGTGTATCATAACGACGTCACTCTTTTGCTAGACCTTGCAACAAAATCACTACCACCAATTTTTTCCTGGTTGCAGGCAGCTGGCAATATTAAGACATATGAGCTTGCCAGAACCTTCAATTGCGGTATCGGCATGCTGATTTTTGCGGCGCCTGACAGCGTCGATGCCCTTTTGACTGCTTTAACGGAGGGGCCCGAACCTGATGCCTGGATTGTAGGCAGATTGGTAGAACGGAAGTCCCAACCAGCAGTCATTTTGCAAAATAGTGAGCGTTGGGCTTCTTGAGCAAGATCCGCATTGCTATTCTTGTATCAGGCCAAGGCACCAACATGCAGTGCCTCATTGAAACCTGTGAAAGTCAATTGCCCTCTGTCGAAATTGTTTTGGTCGCCAGCAACAAACTCTGTGCCGGAATTGATTTTGCTGCAGCCCGCGGCCTGCCGACAGCGCTAATTGACCAGCAGACACATGACAGCCGACAGGCACAAGAAAAAACCCTTGCCAAAACCATCGAAGCAGCAGCAGCCGATTGGATTTTTCTTGCTGGTTACATGGCAATTTTAAGCGCTGATTTCGTCGACCGATTTGCTGGCCGAATACTGAATATTCATCCGTCTCTCTTGCCTAAATTTAAAGGATTGGAAACCCATCAACGAGCGCTTGATGCCGGGGTGCAACAACATGGTGCGTCTGTACACATTGTCACATCTGCCTTGGATGATGGTCCAGTAATTCTTCAGGCTGGCCTAAAAATCAATAAATATGAGACAGCCGAAACGTTAGCTGAACGCGTTCTCTGTTTGGAGCATCGCCTTCTTCCGTTTGTACTGGCTAGCCTCGCCACGGAAAAGTTAAAACTCTGCAATGCTGTTCCAAACTGGGCGGACCGCGACGAAATTTTTGCAACAGTTGACGCGGTGACACTAAATTTTCTTGAAGATCACGCAATCTGGCCTAAATAGTCGTCGAGCAGCCGTCACAAACTACACCGTGGACGATGACTGATTTATGAGGGGTGGATTGATTTCGCTCAGGCAATGCGCAATAACGGTATAAAGTTTAGTTTTGGAGATATAATAAATGGACACAGGCAATTTAGACAAGCAGGCAAAAGCCCACCTGTCTTTCTACCACAACTTCATGACAGCATCCAAGATAGTCACAGGTCTCGTTATTTTGACGCTGGTTATCATGGCAGCGACGTTGCTATAAGTATGGCTCAACAGCAACTAATAACAGCAAAAAAAGTTAAATTTCGCCTGCCTACATCGCCAATTCGGCCTAACTTACTTACCAGCTAATCAGTTAGTTCACACCCGGCAAAGAAATAGGAAATTTCGGTGGCTGCGTTTTCAGGACTGTCAGAGCCGTGAACGGAGTTGGCCTCGATAGACTCGGCAAAGTCCTTTCGAATGGTGCCGTCAGCTGCATCAACAGGATTTGTAGCTCCCATTGTCTCACGGTTCTTTGCAATAGCATCCTCACCCTCAAGAACCTGCAATACAACTGGACCAGAGGTCATGAATGCGACAAGGTCACTATAAAATGGACGCTTGGCATGGACGGCATAAAAAGCCTTGGCTTCAGCCTCGCTCAGTTGCTTGCGCTTTTGACCAACAATCCTAAGGCCAGCGGCCTCTAGACGGGAATTAATCTGACCCGTCAAATTGCGGCGCGTTGCGTCTGGTTTAATGATGGAGAAGGTTCTTTCGAGGGCCATTTTACTTCCTTTGTAATTTAGATGTCTACGTTTAGTGGGTCAGGCTTCAGATTTAGTTGGCGGGCAATGAAAAACACCACCTTAAAAGTCACTAACGCCATCACGCCGCTTTAATAGGCAATGCTAGTCGTTGTTACAAGCCCCAATTTACTCGACCAACAAGTACTAGGCGCTCAGGTATTTTTCTGCCATCGCCCATCAATAGTTTCCGCATAATAGCCAAGCTGCAATAAGGGATTTTCTCCCCACTTCTTCCATTGGGCGCGAGCATCGGATGTCTGCGCTTCAGATCGACCGTCAAAGATGTTGAACACTCGCTCGAAGCCCTCCAAACTTGGTGGTGTCTGTCCATGCAATAGAAACAGGAATGACGCAAAAATAGGATTGCGCGTTGGATCCGTCGAGATCCAAACAGGCGCAACGTTAACACCCTTGGCATCATCTACTCCGTGCGGGATCCATGAATCGACCTCAAGCGTCCAAAGTGCTGTGTCCAATGTAATTGCAGCTGGCTTTGGACACAGGATTAACGCTGTCTTTCCAACAGCAAGAGTCTTCTTCAACAGCAGGACAAGCGCTGCTTCGAGATTAGACTGCGTCAGATGATAGAAATCAACCTGCGTCATGTTACCGCTTCATATCACTTTACTTGTACCTAGGGTTCCGTCGAGAGACTGACATCCGTCCACTGGTCAATCATTCGGTTCAGCAACCTAACACCAAAACCTGTACCGCCCTCTGGCACGGTTGCTGTTGCCTTGTCAGACCAGGCCTTTCCAGCAATGTCGAGATGGGCCCAGGGGGTGCCATCAACAAAACGCTCGAGAAAACAGGCTGCGGTGATCGAGCCGCCGTAGGGGCCACCAATATTCTTCACGTCGGCGATGTGCGATTTCAACATCTTGCCATACGCCTCGCCCATCGGCATACGCCAGAGTTTCTCTGCGGTTTCCTCGCCAGCGAGGATAAGCTGCGCTGAGAGGTCGTCACTGTTTGAGAATAGGCCGGCGTATTCCTTACCAAGTGACACCAAAATGGCACCTGTCAATGTGGCAAGATTAACCATTGCTTGTGGCCTGAATCTGGTCTCGGTATAATACAAGGCATCTGCAAGAACGAGGCGTCCCTCCGCATCAGTATTAATGACTTCGATCGTCTTACCGGACATTGACGTAACAACGTCGCCTGGTCGCTGGGCATTGCCATCAGGCATGTTTTCGACAAGACCAATAACACCAACAACGTTACGCTTCACACGCCGTCCCGCAATGGAGCACATCGCGCCAGTCACCGCAGCCGATCCCCCCATAT
>CAJWKB010000030.1 GCA_913042065.1 uncultured Alphaproteobacteria bacterium
GCAAAGCGCGGGCTATGTGCTGCTGCGCCTGCCGCTCGAGGTGCGCGACCTCTACCATGACTGGCTGCGCAAGGTGAGGCCCGATGCAGCGGACAAGGTGATCAACATGGTGCGCGATACGCGCGGCGGCATGGATTACAGTTCGGAGTTTCACGTGCGCGGGCGCGGCCAGGGCCCCATCGCGGATATGATCTCCAAGCGGTTCCGCGCCGGCGTGCGCCGCTATGGTCTGGACAAGGACCGGGTGAAATTGCGCTGCGACCTCTTTGAACGCCCGCTCGACACCGAGGACCAGCTCAGCCTGTTCTGATCCCCCCTGTTCAGGTCATGGACACGGTGCGCTCCGCCGGCAGACTTCCCCCGGCAAAGGGGGAACTCATGCAACTTTTCAGAACACTCATTCTGGGCGTCGCGCTCATGGCGGGCGTGATGACACTGGGCTCGTGCGGCTCCGGCAGCGTGGATTCCATGATCCGCAGCACAATGGATGACGACGTCATCGCCGCCGCGGAAAACATGGTCACCTATCTGGTCGAAGAAGATCGCGACGCCATTCTGGCGCATGCCCACACGCTCGCGCGCATCCAGTTCAGCAGCGGCGGGGCCCTTGATCCCCTGTTCGCCGCTTTTCCGGACACCCCGCCCGACACTCAGAGTTTCGTCCAGTCAGAGACCTCGGCCTATACGCGCATCGGCGGCGGCAGCGGCATCCAGCATGACGTGGTCATGGCGCTGACCTTCAACGAGACCGAACGCTATCTGCTGACCCTGAACTTCCGCATGATTGATGACGAACCGCGTGTGCTCTTCATCGAGTTTGAATCAGCGCCGGACTAGAGCCCGGCTGCAGACTTGTGCGGAGGTGCGATACGCGGCACGAGGAGGTTTTGCTGACGACGCACAGAGTCCTTCCCATGCCTGAAACGCGCCCCACCCCCCTCATCGCCGGTGTTGACGAAGCCGGGCGCGGACCGCTGGCCGGTCCTGTGGTGTGCGCCGCGGTGGTCCTGCCGGCGAACTTCTCTGCGCTGGATCAGCTTGATGATTCCAAGAAGCTCAGTGAAAAGCGCCGCGCCGCCCTGTCCGCCATCATCCGGGCCGAGGCGGAGCTTGACCGGCTGCCGCCGGCCCTGGTGCCGCTGCCAGCTCAACTGCAACCGTATCCATTTCACGGGCGAGAGGCACGTCCTCCCAGCCCATCTGCACCGGCCCCATATCGACGGACACCAGACCGTTCTCACCATGCCACGCCTTTAAAACACCGCCATCCGTATTGATCTCCAGCGATTCCCTAGCTGTCTCGTGCATGACCATCGCGGCAACACAACGCGTTCCATTACCGCAGGCCTGCGCGCGGCTTCCATCACTATTCAAGATTTCTAAGAAAAAATCAGCGTCTACGGCATCGCGGAGGATCAGAATCTGATCGCAACCAATACCAAGTCGCCGGTCCGCAATGGCACATGCCGCTGCTTCATCGACACGCAGATCGGCGCCGCCGCGTGCATCAAGAATGACAAAGTCATTTCCAAGGCCATGCATTTTCATAAATTGCGTCATGCCGTGCATATACGCCAAATTGCCAGATGTGAAAAGAGTGAAGCCACCAGTCAGCGAGAAGCTGCCTAGAATTCGACAATCACCGGCACATGGTCGGACGGCTTTTCTGCGCCGCGGTAATCAGCCTTAATGTCTACCACCTTTACTAATGGGACGAGATCATGGCTGATCCAGATATGATCAAGCCTGCGTCCCCGATTGCTCGCCGCCCAATCCCGGGCGCGATAGGACCACCACGAAAAAAGCTTTTCATCAGCGCCAAAATGTTCACGCACAGCATCAACCCACCCTCCTTCACTTATTAACCTTCTCAGCGCCTCTGTCTCAACCGGAGTATGGCTGACGACTTTCAGCAGCTGTTTTGAGGACCAGACATCCTCTGCGAGAGGCGCGATGTTTAAATCACCGACCAGAATCGCATTATGGGGCTTTTGATCAATGAAATGGCGGGTCATCTCGGCAATAAAGTCCAACTTATGGCCGAATTTTGGATTAGCCTCGCGGTCAGGCACGTCACCACCAGCTGGGACGTAGAAGTTATGAATTGATGGGCCATTCTCAATCTGCGCACAAATATGGCGGCAGTCAGTCTTTTCAGCCCAGTATTTGTAATGAATTCGACCAAGAGGAAGGCGGGAAATTATCGCCACACCGTTATAGGATTTCTCACCACGGAAGGCGTGATGGCACCAGCCCGCCTCTGCTAGTGACGTTGCTGGAAAAAACTTATTTTCTGTTTTCGTTTCCTGCAGGCATAGCACGTCGATGTTGTGGTTCTTTATAAAATCTATAACTAATTGTATTCTCAATCTAATTGAGTTGATGTTCCAGGTTGCTAATTTCATCACTAAATATCTGTTTCAAATTTGTCCCATTATTCAATAGTTAATTTTGATATTTTAAGCTGTTTCAAATTTCACTGCGAATAAATAATCGATAACGGTTTTAAGCAGCGTAAGATGACTATCGCTAATAATTGGACGGAGTGAAGAATTTATTCTCATATTTGTGGCCGAATCGCATGTTCTGTAGGGTAACAGTGGTCGTGACATCAGCCGCATCGACGATAGTCCAGCGGCGCAGCTCAAACGGCAGCTCAGTGAATTCTAGCGTCAGCACGCCTGCCGCCTTTCCAGTTCTTTTTTCCATAACAATGCTAACAATACCATCCTGCAGAAAACTTTTAGTCCTAAATTCGTCTGAGCGGAGTCTGACTTTTTCCTGCAAGATCAGTGATAATGGTGTCTCACTGATAGGATAGCTAGTCAGCATTTTTTTCCCAGGACGGTCGACATGCAACCACACGGGAGTGGTCAGCAGCACCAGCGGTTCGTCCAAATCATAAATAATCTTCATACGATGCGGGCGGCGCAGATGAAGTTCGCCCTCTGCTGATGTGCCATCGGAAACGATCTGTGTGAAATTGGCTTTCATCGTCGTTATATCGGCAAACCAACTTTCAGCCTCATCAATGTAATTAATGGCATGTGCCGGCAATGTAATCACCAAAAACAACACCGATACAACGAGTGATAGACCAAATCCAAATCTACGCATTGGTTTACCCTTCATCTAAACCCATCCATAGTATCATCGCTCATCAAAACTTCACGTTTGCCGACGTGGTTGGCCGTACTGATGACACCATTACTTTCCATTTCTTCTATAATTGTTGCCGCTCGATTATAGCCGATTTTTAAATGACGCTGCACAAAACTGGTGGACGCTTTCTGTTCCCGAACGACGAGTTGCACTGCTTGATCATAAAGACTGTTTCCATTCCCACCAATATCGCCAACACCTGACTCATCAGCATGGTCGGCCTGTACATCCGCCACCACGCGTTCATCATATTCCGGCGCGCCCTGCTGGCGCAGAAAATTGGCCACTGCCTCAACCTCACCATCCTCCACAAAGGGACCATGAACACGCAGCAGTCGCCCGCCACCTTCCATGAAAAGCATGTCGCCACGCCCAAGAAGCTGCTCGGCCCCCTGTTCACCAAGAATGGTCCGGCTGTCGATTCGTGAAGTCACCTGAAAGCTAATGCGGGTTGGAAAATTGGCTTTGATCGTTCCAGTAATCACGTCAACTGACGGCCGTTGTGTCGCCATTATCACATGGATGCCAGCCGCGCGTGCCATCTGCGCAAGGCGCTGCACAGCCGCCTCGATCTCTTTGCCAGCAACCAGCATCAAATCGGCCACCTCGTCTATCACCACAACAATAAAAGGGAGCGGCGCCAGATCCAGCACCTCTTCCTCATGCACGGGCTTTCCCGTCTCTTGATCAAATCCGGTCTGCACACGCCGCGTCAAAACCTCGTTAACAGCCCGCGCTTCAGCCAATCGCTGATTGTAGCCTGCGATATTTCTAACGCCCATCTTGGCCATGTTACGATATCGACTTTCCATTTCTCGGACCGCCCATTTCAGTGCTGTTACTGCCTTTGAGGGGTCGGTAACAACGGGACTCAAAAGATGTGGGATACCATCATAGACTGACAGCTCGAGCATTTTTGGATCAATCATTATCATTCGGCAGGACTCGGGCGTGTGCCGATAAAGCAGCGAAAGGATCATCGCATTGATGCCGACTGATTTGCCTGAACCGGTAGTTCCTGCAACAAGTAAATGCGGCATCAGCGCCAGATCAACAATTACAGGTGTACCGGCAATATCCTTGCCAAGGGCCATTGGCAAATCACTCTTATCCTCTTGCCAAATACCATGGTCAAGAATTTCACGGAGTAATACTGTTTGCCGATTCTCATTCGGCAGTTCAATACCAATGACGTTCTGTCCAGGGACAACCGCCACGCGAACTGAAACGGCACTCATCGAGCGAGAAATGTCATCCGCAAGCGCGATGACACGCTGCGATTTTGTGCCTGGAGCCGGGTTTAAATCATAGCGCGTAACGACCGGGCCGTAGCGCGATTCACCAATGCTGCCATTTACAGAGAAATCAGAGAGCACATTTTCCAGATCATCAGCACGCCGAGAAAGCTCCTGTTTTGATGGTCCAACTGCCACCTTTCCTGGGGTTCTTAAAAGGCGCTTGGCAGGTAGTTTGAACGGCGCACCTGAACCAAAATCTAGATTTTCTTGCTTGCCTGCCGCGGATTTACGTGCCTTTGCTACCCCGTTTTCTAGCGGTGTTGCTCCTGCGACAAGAACAGGCTCCTGACGATGCTTCTTACGGTCAGCCGTCGCACGTTTGCGCTTTGGTGTCGAAGATGGTTTTGTTTCAGAAGCCTCACTCTGTCTGGAATCAAAGGGGAGCAGTAACGTCACCAACTTTCTTGCCCCGGCGAATAACCAACCCGCCGGCTTAGCGACAACAATGAGCTGAGCGCGTGAAAGCGCTGCCGACCAAGCCCAAATAAAAAATCCCAACAAGCCAAAGCAAATGCCTATATAGTGCGTCGTTGTTAGCTCAGCCACTCGCGGAATTTCTGGGATAAGTGGCGCAACAAAATCAAAGAAAATCTTGCCAAGGGCTCCACCATCCGTGGTCACACCACCTCCCTCGATACCAGCATCGCCGCCCGCAATGCCATAAAAACCGGTGGCCAGTAGTGCCATGGCAATTGGCGCGGCGACAAGCCTAACACGCTTTTGACTAATACGCTGTTTGCGGATCAGCCTGTAGCCCCAGAAGATTGGAAAAAGAGCAATTCCATAAGCAGCATGACCCAGCGTCTGTTCTAAGATGTTGGCGGTATTGGCTCCAGCAGTGCCAAGCAAATTCACAGTTTTATTCGTCGATACCACGCCAACCGATGGATCACCAGGACTGGCGGTTGTCAGTGAAAGCAGCAGACCGGCACCAAGTAGCAGCAGCAGCACACCAAAGAGTTCCATAAAACGTCGCCGGAAAAAATTTGAGAGCATTGGCGACAAGATTGGTTTTTTGATTTCAGGATCGACCATGCTGCTGTCATACCACCTTCTGCTCAGTCGGTTGCCAGTATCGCGCGACCCGGGACATAGCATCCTCAATCTTCTGGTGATCGTGAACAAGCGCAAAACGCACAAAGCCTCTGGCTGGATTGGCCCCTGCGCCAGGCGCCCCCATGAACTGACCAGGCAATGCCCTGACACCCTGTTCAGCCATCAGCTTGCGAACAAAGGCGAGATCGTCGCCAACCTTAAGCCACAGGAAAAAACCACCCCGTGGTGGGTCGACGCCAAGATATCGCTTCGCAATGGCGAAGGATTCATCATAATGTGCTCGGATCGCCTCAACATGCTCGTCATCGGCATAAAGATCTGCAGCCACTCCAAGAAGCGGTGTGGGAACAAGCGAGCCACCATTTGCAACAACTTTTCCATACTGAGTGATAACACTGGCGTCACCTATAATGAAACCAACTCGGAGCCCTGCCGCATTTGATCGTTTAGAGAGCGAATTCACCACAATCAGATTGCGTAAAGGATCCTTATCATCCCCTGCAAGACTGGCGGCCGCCTCCAACATGCCATTTGGCGCTGGCCCTGAACGCCAAATATCCGCGTAACATTCATCCATGACCAGCAAGAAGTCATGCTGTCGCGCCAGACGCAGCGCCTGACGCAGATAATCCATATCCATGACACTTCCCTGGGGATTTGTTGGGCTGCAGAGATACATCAGTGTCGTCCGGCCCAGAATTTCTGGCGCTAAAGCTGAAAGATTAGGAATGAAGTTGTTACTTTGGTGACTGTCGATGAAGGTAATCTCTGCCCCGCTTGCCAGCGCTCCCGCACGCCAGGCGTGATAAAACGGATTTGTCACCAGCGCCACAGAATTAGGCTTTGTGTTGCGAACCAACCCGCCGAGTAATGCAAGCGGTTCGCGTGTGCCCGGCACTGGCAAAATCTGGGTGTGCAATTCAGCAAGAGCTGCTGCACCAGGCCATCGCCGCACGATATATCCACACACAGCGTCAACGAAGGCTGGCGTTCCTGGCACTTTGGGATAGAACTGCCAATTGCCGTTGTGGGCGGCTACACTGTCCGTCAATAATGACCCACCCGAAAGCTGTGGCTCACCGATCGACAGATCAAGCATTTCCATTCCGGCCGGCACTGAGATACCTTCGAGGGCTTCCCGTAGCTGTATGAACATGTTGGCGTCAAAAGTGCGAAATTCAGGGTTAAGTTTCATTGAATTAAAACCCATACGTGGCGCGGACAAAAAAAGTGTGTCATTTTGATTGAATATTGTACCAATGCGGCAAGAAAGTGACTGTAATAAGTGTTACCGCATCTGTAGAATTGGAGCAATGCGGATGAAAGAGTGAAGCTATTAATCGGTCAGAGTTAGTGATCTTTATGGTCATCCGAAGTTGCGGCCGGCTGTTGCTCAAAGAGACAAGATGAAAAAACAACCAGCAATATTTCTTGATCGGGACGGCACATTGAACATCGATGTGCAATACACCCACAAAGTATCTGATTTCCGCTGGGTGCGGGGAGCGCCTGAAGCGTTGCAGCTGTTTTCTGAAGCTGGGCTAGATATATTCATCGTCACCAATCAGGGTGGCATTGGTCGCGGCATTTTTACGGAAAGTGACATGCATCGCTTCAATAACCATCTAATTGCGGACGCAGCGGCGATAGGCGGTCAAATAAAGGACGTCGCATTCTGTCCCCATCACCCCATGGCCATCACGAGCAATCTTTTGACGCCCTGTCCATGCCGTAAACCTGGGCACAAAATGATTGCCGATCTGGCAGAAAAATGGTCACTCGATCTGGCAGCTTCAGTAATGATCGGCGACCGCGAAAGCGATGTTGCCGCCGGCAAAGCAGCTGGCTGTCACGCATATCTTTTTGATGGATCGGACCTGCTTGAACTTGCAAGACATGTCTTGAACCAGCATTTCACCCGCTTGCTGATGGAGCGTTCCTGATGCCGGATATTGTTGTGATTGGCGGCGGTCTAACAGGCCTGATTACGGCCCTCACACTCTCCCACAGTCCCTTTAAGGTAACGCATGTCCAACGCCAAAACGCAAATGATGACGGAGAGGCAATTAGGACGACAACGATTAGCGCCGCAGGAAAGCGCATGCTGGAAACTCTGGGTGTCTGGGAAAAGCTTGCCGAAATACCAACACCCATAAAAGCGCTCAGGGTTGCTGATGGCGAAGCTTTGGCTGGAGTCAGGGCGCTTCGCAGCAGGGCCTTCAGCCTCGAATGGCAAGATCTGGAAAAACCAATGGCTTTTGTAGTGTCGAATGCAACACTACTGGCAGCGCTAGAACATCAAATGCAATCTGTAAATATTGAACGCCTAAATGACCGGACAGTTGCCAATTTTTTCTCCATCGACAATCGGGCTACAGTGACAATAGCCGATGGCCAGGGTAAGACTGACGAGGTAATCTGTGACCTTGTGATAGGGTGCGATGGCCGCAACAGCAAGCTGCGCGAATTTGCTGGGGTTAGACAGCGTATGCTGCCCCATCTACAAACTGCAGTGGTTGCCCTCATCGCTGCTGAACGCCCCCACGGGAATACGGCGTTTCAGCGTTTCCTTAGTTCGGGGCCAATTGCCCTTATGCCGATGGGTAACAATCTGATGTCCCTGGTCTGGACACTGCCAAAGCATTTGGCGCTGCAGCATCAAACTTATGGTGTTGATGAATTTAACCGCGTTTGCTCAAGAGCGTTTGGGGATGAGCTTGGGTTCCTCTCCTTGCAATCAGACCGCCTTGTCTGGCCTTTACAACCGACCTTTGTTATCAATCCAACAGCTAATAATCTGGTCCTTGCAGGTGACGCCGCGCATGTCATTCATCCACTTGCTGGCCAAGGATATAACCTGGCACTTAGCGATGCCGCGGTGCTGCTTGATATTCTTTGTGATACCTACGCACGAGGTCTGCCAGCAAGCCATATCTCAGTCCTATCCAATTATCGACAGAAGCGTTGGCTTGAAGTGGGTGCCATGAGTTTTGCAACGACAGGATTGAACGCGCTTTTCAGTACTATGCCATCCGGAGTTGCGAAGATTGCCGGTGTGGGGATGAATTTGCTCAACCGGTCATCAACCAAATCTGTTTTTTTGGCAATCGCCCGTGGTGGCAAGCTTTCCCCGTCGAGCCTGTTCGTAGGTAAACTGCCCCAGCAAAACAGCAATCATCGGTAAATTTTAGCCTCGATTCTGGCCGAGATCAGCAAGACGTCCTTCATAATCAGCCATTAAAATGTCATGGCGCTGGCCGAAATTTTGCAGAGTGTTCCAGGTAAACAGTCCAGTATCATGGCCATCACTGAAAGCAATGCGGATAGCATAATTACCAATTGGATCAATACGGGTGATGGTCACGTTGCGCTTTCCTACTGGCGTTGTTTTTTGCCCCACACCATGACCTTGAACCTCAGCCGACGGTGATTCCACCCGCAGAAGTTCAGCTGTTATCCAAGCTGCGGTTCCATCCTCAAAGCTGACGTTAAGATACCTTTTATCGCTGCTCAACCGGATTTCGGTTGGCCAGCATTGGCTAGCGGTCCGGCCCTCCCTATCATGCATCTGAGGACTTTCCTACTATTTCGAGGTCACGAGCCTCATCAATAAGCATAATAGGCACACCAGCGCGAATGGGAAAGGCCTTGCCAAGTTGGTGGCTGATCAATTCATTATTCTGTTCGTCATATTCTAGCGGCCCCTTAGTGACCGGACACACAAGCAAATTGAGAAGACGGTTGTCGACAGGCTGATCTGGGTCATCCCTATCATCAATGTCTTGCGTCATTACCACTGTCCTCTTCATGCATTGCCATTTCCATGATGGCGATCAGCAGGTCAGCGCGTTTGGCCAAACCTTGCGCTTCCAGCAACGCCTGTTTTTCCGCAACGTCAAATGGACAAACAGCAGCAAGTGTGTTCATAATCTGTTCATTGCCAGATTGCTCAATTTGCCCCCAGTCCGCTTCAAAGCCCATTACACCAAAATATTGTTTCATCACATCCAGCAGCTTTTCCCGATCAGCTATGCTGTCATCCGATGATTTAAGATCATCAGCAAAACGGCCCCAATCAATTTTCGCACATCTATATCCGCGATCTGTCAATTGCTCGGTCTGCAGAATAAACCGACATATACCTGTCAGGGCGATCATATAGCGCCCATCTCCATTTTCCTGAAAGTAGCTAATCCGGCCACCACAACCGACATCGAACAGGGTGCCATCATTATTGATCGGCTGCACCATGCCAATCATCCGCTCAGGCGTTTTCAGCGCGTCCTCAATCATCGCCAAGTAACGCGGCTCAAAAATATTCAGAGGCAGCTGTGATCCTGGCAACAAAAGAGCACTTGGCAGAGGAAACAGCGGCAAGGTCGACGGCAGGTCACAGAATTTAAATGTCAGTGGATTCATGCAAAAACCTCATTGCTACTAAGTGACTTACACAACGCCTCAAGCAA
>CAJWKB010000031.1 GCA_913042065.1 uncultured Alphaproteobacteria bacterium
CGCTGGCGCGGCGCGGCACCCATCCAGCGGGCAATCGCCGCTGGCGACACACGCACTGGTATGTCGGCAATGCGCATGGAGGCGGGGCTGGATAACGGACCGGTGATTGCCACACTAGACTGTGAAATATTGGCGAACGAAACCGCTGGCAACCTTCATGACAAACTTGCCCAGCTGAATGCCGATCTGCTGGAGACAGTAATTGTCGGCCTACCAGACATGCTGGCACAGGCCAAGGCACAAGACGATGGAAGCGCAATTTATGCACCAAAGATTACCACAGCTGAATGTGCCATTGACTGGCACGCGCCAATTACCGTAACGGATCGACAAATACGCGCATTCTCACCCTATCCCGGAACTTGGTTCAATGGCCCGAAGGGCCGCATCAAGATTACCGCTGCAAGGCCCATGCGCGGTAGGATTGACAACGCCGCAGCTGGCAGCTTTCTTGGTCTTGGAGACGCGGGGCAGATGCGTGTGGCGACGATCGATGGGGTTCTTGAGATTTTCCTATTACAGCCCGCAGGAAAGAAGGCAATGAATGCGCGGGACTTTCTAAATGGGCAGGAGATAGTGCCCGGCCATGTCTTTGCCCCACAGCCTGACATTACCCCATCATGACACAGCGCTTTCTGATCAGGATTGAATATGATGGCGCGCCTTTCGTTGGCTGGCAACGACAGGCCAACGGTATCTCTGTCCAACAAGTGATCGAGGAGGCAGCAACCCAACTATGCGGACATGCTATTCAGGTTCAGGGCGCTGGGAGGACCGACTCAGGCGTCCATGCAACTGGCCAAGTGGCACATCTGGATCTGCCCGAAAAATTTGATGAAAACCGAGTTACCGAAGCACTGAATGCACTGATCGGCAACTGGCCGGTGACGATCTTGCAGGCGCGGGCTGTCGAAGAAAACATTCATGCCCGGTTTTCCGCGACGAGCCGCCGGTATCTCTATCGGATACTGGCCCAGCGAACGCCGCCTGCGCTGGCTCTCGGACGCGTCTGGCATCACAGGCAACCGCTTGATCCGGCAGCCATGCAACTGGCAGCCGACCGGCTGCTCGGCAAGCATGATTTTACCAGCTTCCGGGCAAGCCAGTGCCAGGCCGACAGTGCCATTCGCACGCTTGTCAAGTTGCGCGTCGACGCTGTTGGCGCAGAAATACACCTGCATGTTGCGGCGCGGTCATTTCTGCATCATCAGGTGCGCAACATCACTGGTACACTTGCTCTTGTCGGCGCTGGCAGATGGGACGCCGATGACGTTAGCGCCGCACTTGCTGCACGTGACAGATCGGCAGCCGGGCCGACAGCCCCCGCCGAGGGCCTGTATCTCTCGCACGTGAGCTATGCGGATATCAGCTGGTCCTAGCCAATCGGCATATGCACTCTGATCTGAACAATGATGAACAGCAGCAGATCAATGACGAATGAGAGTGCGAGAAAGCCGGTTGCAACCCATCCACCACGCTGCAACTGCACCTTGCCAAGCCGCCACAGCCAATAGATTGTCCACACGATGATTGGCGTGATCAGCATCAGCAATTTCGGGTTTGCAGACACGATCACGAAATTCTGGATGATCCCTGCGAACAAATGCTGGACATTCTCGATCCACAGAAAAGGCACGATATAGGCAAACATGCGCGCTTCAAGCTGCAGCGCACGTAGCGCTGCCATGAACAGAAACACCATGACCAGAACGGCCACCATCTGCATCATCATGTTGGCGAACAGCAAGGTCAGGCCATTCTGGATGCCCGGATATACTGAAACCAGGAAGGTAAAGATCATCGACGCCCAGATCCCTTGCCACAGGCCGGGGATGTTGGCCTGAAAAGCGTCATCGATGGACAGCTTGCCAAGCATCACCAGCACAGTGCGCTTGATATAGGTGAACAGCACACCCGGCGCCAATGTCAGGCCGTAATGCTGCATCATCTCACCTGTTCAAAGAATGAATTTAGAATATGCGTGTAGATATCGGTAAGCGAGTCAATATCTTCCACCGCCACCTGCTCATCAATCTTGTGCATGGTCTTGCCGACCAGTCCAAATTCGGCAACCGGGCAGATATTGGTGATGAACCGGGCATCTGATGTGCCGCCATTGGTCGATAATTTTGGCCTGTGGCCGACAATTTTCTCCGCGGCGTCGGCGATCATATCGGTCAATTGACCTGGCGGCGTCAGGAAGGGATGCGCCGTCGCTTTCCAGTGCGCCTCCCAGGTACCGCCAACACGGTCAAAATGTTCCTCGAGCCAGCCAATCAGGCTGTCTGCGCTATGTTCGGTATTGAAACGAATATTAAACTGTGACGTTGCAGTTGCCGGAATGACATTACCGGCTAAGTTGCCGACATCAATCGACGTTACATTCGCTGTCGATGGGTCAAAGAACTCTGTCCCACCATCAAGCTCACAGCCATTCACCGGCGCCAGCATCGCCAGCAGATGCGTCAGCGGGTTGTCGGCAAGATGCGGATAGGCAACATGCCCCTGAATGCCGGTCACCGTCAGTTTGCAGGACAGGCTGCCACGCCGACCATTCTTGATGACATCACCCATCTCGCTGACATTGGTTGGTTCGCCAACAAGACACATATCAGGCACCTGGTCATTGTCGCGAACCCAGTCGACCATTCTGGTAGTGCCATTGATGGCATCGCCCTCCTCGTCACCCGTGATCAGAAAGCTGATCGAGCCCTGCTGCGGTGGCGTTTCCAAAAAGCGCGCGGTAGCGGCAACAAACGCAGCGACACCACCCTTCATGTCAGCTGCCCCACGACCGTGAAGCCTGCCATCAACAATCTCTCCGGAGAAAGGATCATAAGTCCAGGCAGCTGTATCACCCGGCGGCACCACATCGGTATGGCCAGCAAAGGCAAAATGCGGACCGCCCGTACCCCAACGGGCGAATAGATTGTCGACACGTTCCTCAGCCTCGCCAAATGGCAGTCGCGTGCAGGCGCAGCCCATGGCTGTCAGTTCGGCCTCAAGCAAATCGAGTGCGCCACCCTCCCTCGGCGTCACAGAGGGACATTTAACGAGCCTCTGTGCGAGCAGAACAGCTTGTGAGGTTCTGTCCATCAATCTCTCAAAAGGTCATTTACCGAAGTCTTGGAACGGGTCTTCTCATCCACCTGTTTGATGATCACGGCACAGGACAGTGACGGCCCCGGACTGCCATCGGCAAGCGGCTTTCCTGGCAGCGAACCTGGCACAACAACCGAATAGGCTGGCACACGACCCATGTGAACCTCACCAGTCACACGGTCAATGATCTTTGTTGAGGCACCAATAAACACACCCATGGACAGGACAGCGCCGCGCTCAACAACCACGCCTTCGACAACCTCGGAGCGGGCGCCAATGAAACAGTCATCCTCGATGATTACCGGACCAGCCTGCAGGGGTTCAAGGACGCCGCCAATGCCAGCACCACCGGACAGATGGACATTCTTTCCAATCTGCGCACATGAGCCAACAGTCGCCCATGTATCAACCATCGTGCCGCTGTCAACAAAGGCACCAAGATTGACAAAGCTCGGCATCAGCACGGCACCAGACGCAATATGGGCAGAGTGCCGGACGATACAGCCGGGAACAGCGCGAAAGCCCGCAGCGCGGAACCTGGCCTCATCCCAGCCAGCAAATTTCGAGGGTACTTTGTCCCACCAAAGAGCCTCGCCACTATCTGGATAGGTGGTGCCAGAAGGTATACAGGCCATATCATTCAGGCGGAACGACAACAACACGGCTTTTTTCAGCCACTGATTGACCTGCCACTGATGATCACCAAGAGGTTCAGCAACCCGGGCGGCACCGCTGTCGAGGATGTTCAGCGCCGTCATCACGGCCTCACGGACAGCGCCACCTGTCTGGATGCTGATGTTGTCGCGGTCATCCCAGGCAGAATTGATTTGAGTTTCGAGTTGCGCCTTGTCCATTCTGGTCTCCTAGTCACTGGGCAGGTGGGCCATCTGGCCGGTTTCTGCTTTTTTCTGATATCGGCGTTTTACGCCTGATTGGCAAGGGTCTGGCCGGTCAGCGGCGCAAGAAAGCTCTTCAGATCCTCACCAATATAATGCACGTAGGGCTCTTCGGCGCCTTTTGCGGCCCATTCATAATCACTTGTCAGCCAGACAGTGCGCATGCCCATGGCTGCGGCCGGTTCAAGATTGCGGGCCATATCCTCGATCATCACCGCGCCATGTGGATCAATGCCGGTCTTTTCCATGAATTTTGCAAAGGCATGGGCTTCAGGCTTGGGTATATAGTCGGCCCCCACAATATCAAAAATATGCTCGAAATGATGGCGGATGCCATAGGCATTCAGGATGTTTTCCGCATGCGGCACCGTGCCGTTGGTAAAGATATGTTTGCGGCCCGGCAAATTAGCAAGCATCGCCTCCAACTCAGTCTCAGGCGGCAAATCACTGACGTCAATGTCATGCACGAAATGCAGATAGTCAGCCGGCTCAAGCCCCTCTTCAACCATGAGGCCGCGCATCGTTGTGCCGTAACGCTGGAACAAATCCTTTTGAATCACGCGCGCCTCATCCTGTGGAACGTCAAAATGAGTGGCTACAAATTCGGTGATTCGCACGGCAACGCGGACAAACAAGTTGGACCGTGCCGGGTAGATCGTGTTGTCGAGGTCAAAGATCCAATCCTTGATTTCCTCCACAGGAAAAGTCTGCGT
Organism: uncultured Alphaproteobacteria bacterium; assembly: GCA_913042065.1. Next base: position 4,712 of record CAJWKB010000031.1, read on the forward strand.
CATGATTTTCAACTCCATCTTTTAACTCTGCGGCCGACCACCCATCTAGTCAGGCTTGATAAAGGTACCCATCCCATGTTCGGTGAACAATTCGACAAGCAATGCATGCGGCGCGCGTCCATCCATGATCACCGCGGCCTCGGCACCACCGAGGACAGCCTGGATACAGGTCTCAACCTTTGGGATCATACCGCCAGACACCGTACCATCGTGGATCAGGCTCTCCGCCTGGCTGACCGTGATTTCGGACAACAGATTGCCAGCGCTGTCGAAAACGCCGGGAACGTCGGTCAGCATCAACATCCGCGTGGCACCGAGCGCAGCAGAGATGGCACCTGCTGCAGTATCAGCGTTGATGTTGTATGTCATCCCATCCTCACCACCACCAACCGGGGCCACGACGGGGATCAGATTTTTCTCACCAAGTGCATCCAGAACTTCGGTATTGATCTTCGAGGGCTCGCCAACAAAGCCGAGGTCAACAACCTTCTCTATCGCGCTGCCCGCTGATTTTGCCTGTGCAAGCAGCTTGCGCGCCATGATCAGGCCACCATCCTTGCCAGAAATGCCGACGGCACGCGCACCAGCCATGGTGATGGCGGCAACAAGCGCCTTGTTGATCCCTCCGGCCAGAACCATTTCGACGACAGATATGGTCGCTTCATCCGTCACCCGCAGACCATCGATAAAATTCGATTCGATCTCCAGCTTTTTTAGCATTTCACCAATCTGCGGGCCACCGCCATGTACTACGACGGGCCGCGCGCCCACTTGGTCGAGGAGTGCGATATCAGATGCAAAGGCGCTCACATATTCAGGCTCACCCATGGCATGGCCGCCAAATTTTACCACGAGGGTCTTGTCTGAATAGCGGCGCATGAAGGGCAGAGCCTCAATCAGCATGCCCGCCTTTTCTAGAAATAGATCAGCCGATGTGTCTTGCGATTTATCCATAATGCCGCCCTTGAACAAGCGATTAGGGTCAGACGGGACACGGTGATATCAGGGCACCCCGTATGCGCACCAACTGCGCAAGCCAAAATATCGGTAATGTAGCCAGATGCGCAAGCCCCACATGAACCGATAGACCACGAAAAATACCTAGTTTTCGGTAAACATCGCAAGGTGCCCCCGCAAATGTGCAACGCCATCACCGCGTTCAGAGGAGGTGACAAACAACTCGGGAAAGGCGGCGACATGCGTGGCGATTGCAGCCTCAGTTGCTTTGCATACCGTTCCAAGCTCAGCTGATTTTAATTTGTCGGCTTTGGTTAAGACCGCAGCCCATGACACGGCCGTATGATCAAGTAGTCCCATGATCTCCCGATCAGCATTTCTGATCCCGCGTCGCGAGTCGATCAGCAGAAAAACACGCTGCAATGATGTACGCCCAGCCAGAAATTTCCGGGTTAGGTTTGTCCAAGCTTTGATGTCCGCTTTTGGTGCCGAAGCGTAGCCATAGCCTGGCAGATCCACCAGCTGCAACCGATTCGCAAGGTCAAAGAAGATCAACTGCCTTGTACGCCCTGGTGTCTGCGAGGTTCTCGCCAAGGTCTTACGTCCTGTCAGTGCGTTTACCAGTGAAGATTTGCCAACATTCGACCGCCCTGCAAAACACACCTCCGGCAGGGATATGGGCGGTAAAGCAGCCATGTTGTTGGCTGCGGCGACAAACTCACACTGACCAGCAAAAAGCAGCCGACCTGCCTCCAGCTGACCTGGTGTCAATTCTGTTCCACACGTTTCATAATGAACCATTGCTGTGCCATGGAAAGTAGGTTGTTCCATGTCCAATAAATCACCAAGCCTGCAGGGAAAGTAGCTAGGAGAAAGGTAAAGAAAAGTGGCATGAATTGGAACACCTTGGCTTGGATGGGATCAGGCGGTGCCGGGTTGAGGCGCATCTGAAGGAACATCGAGATTCCCATGAGGATGGGCCAAACACCCAGCTGCAGAAAGGAAGGCAGAAACTCCGTCGAATAGGGCAAGATGCCAAACAGATTAAAAATAGAGGTTGGGTCAGGTGCTGAAAGATCCGTAATCCAGCCAAAGAACGGGGCATGCCGCATCTCAATGGTGACAAACAGCACCTTGTACAAGGCGAAGAAAACAGGGATCTGGAGCAGTACTGGCAAACAGCCTGCTGCTGGATTAACCTGTTCCGACTTATAAAGCGCCATCATCTCCTTGTTCAGCGCCATGCGGTCATCTCCATGGCGCTCACGCAGACTTTGAATCTTTGGCGCCAACAGACGCATTTTACCCATTGAACGATAAGATTTATTAGCAAGAGGAAAAAACACAAGCTTGACAAGAACAGTGAATGCCATCGTTGCCAAACCAAAATTGCCAAGAATGCCATTGAGCCAGTTTATTGCATAGAAGAACGGTTTGGTCAGGAAATAGAACCAGCCAAAATCTATTGCGAGATCAAAATTCGGAATGCCAAACTCTTCGGCATAATGATCAAGAAGCGTTACTTTTTTCGCTCCTGCAAAAAGGCGACTTTTCGAGGTGACGCTGCCTCCCGGAGCGACCGTCATGCCAGAAGTATCAATAAAATCAACTTGATAACGGTCTTTTGGACCATTTAACGATTTGAACGCAAAAGAATAGTTGCGATTTTGATCAGGAAGAACTGCTGCCAGCCAGTATTTGTCAGTAAAGCCAATCCAGCCGCCGGGCTGTTCTGGATCAATCTTCGACACACCACCATCAGCATCCTTAATGTCGTTATAATCTTCCTCGTTCAGCGTTTCATCAAAAACACCAAGCGCTCCTTCATGAAGAATGTAGATGCCACTGGTCGGGGGTGTTCCGTGACGGCGGACTAACCCATAGGGAAAGACCGTTACTGCCGTGTCCAGACTGCTAGTGATCACGTCGTCAAAGGTGATGATGTAATCATCATTGATCGCGATTGTGCGAGTGAAAACAAGACCATTTTTATTGTCCCAACTCAGAGTAACAGGTTTTGCCGGTGACAGCACATCGCTGCTCGCGGACCACAGCGTATCCGCCCCTGGCATCGGCTGCTGCGAATCGGACACCGCCCAGCCAAATTCGGCAAAAAACGGATTGTTGCTGCTAATTTTCTTCAGGAAATGAATGTTTTCCGATCCCGCTTCCTGAGTTTCGCGATAATCTGTCAACACTACATCATCAATGCGGGCACCCTGCAGCGAGAAGGAACCGTTGACTAGTGGTGCGTCGATGACAATCCGCTTTGCGGTATCGGTGATGGCTGTTGCCGTTTCGCTTTTTGTATCTATCCTGGCGCCAATTCCAAGCTGATCTGCCGCGGGCGTCGCCTGCGGAGTCCCGCTATCCTCAACTGGCTGTTTCTCCTGTTGCTCAGCTAGCAGCTGTTGTTGCGTTGCTTCCTTTTCCATCTCGGGTCCAACGACAAGAATTTGCCAGCCAAACAGAACAGCCATCGAAAGCGCGACAGCAAGAAGCAAATTACGGTTATCGGAATTCATTACAAAGACCTTTTCATCGGGTGCGACAACAGTCGCAGCTGTGTCCGTCGGCAGGATTGCGCCCATCGGCGTTGGATTGGTCATTGCCAGAAAAGACTGGCAAGACAGGGTCAAAAACAGGCGTTGCCCAAGGGTGGCAACGCAGGATACGTTTTAGCGCATACCACGATCCGCGCAAGGGGCCATGCAGGCTTAATGCATCTTTTGCATATTGTGAACAGGTTGGTAGATGCCGACATTGGGCGCCTATGAAGGGAGAAACACAAGCCTGATATAACCATAAAAATACACGCAGGGTTCCACCGGCACCGCGGTGCAATAGTGTGGCTAGCAAAAAATGACCTTGTTTCGGCATCAGGCCTGTCTACTCTTGTGCGGTAAGCCGTGTCTCCAATTTTCTACACCCTTTTGGTCCACCTGGCGGTGCAGGTTGCCGACCGCCTTATCAACATCCTCAACAAGATGCTGCCACTCGCGCTTTGCCGTGTCAAAGCGGGCGATCATCACATAATCGAGGCCAGAACGCGCCACAGGATGCAGACTTTCACGCATGGCTGCTCGCAACCGCCGGCGAGCACGGTTGCGGGTAACTGCATTCCCAATTTTTTTGGAAGCTGTGTAACCAACCCGCCAATTGGACAGCTGGTTGGGGGCTGCCTGCATGACAAGACTACGTGAAACTGCCTTAAAACCATGGTTGCGGGCACGTAGGAAACCGGCTCGCGAGGGAATGCTGATTACGCCAGCCATTAGTCGTAGTCCCGCTTATTAGGCTGACAGGCGCGCACGGCCCTTGGCACGACGTGCCCGCAGAACACGGCGTCCGCCAACGGTGGCCATCCGAGACCGAAATCCATGACGACGCTTGCGCACTAATACGCTTGGCTGATAGGTGCGTTTCATGATGACGCTCCTTGCGAAAATCTAGTTATCTAAATGATGACAACGGGGTTTTATGCCTCAAGCGGCCTGCTGTCAATGTATTTTGCCTAGAAATCAACATTCTTATTACGCATGATTTTGCAGAGCTACATTTCGACAATTTGAAGCTTCCACGGTCAAACGGGAATGCCAGTGAATTCAAGCTACTTATGCCTGACCAAATTTTACCTGGCTATTTGCGTAGACCAATTATCGGTGTCGATGGCTTTGGTTCCATGTCCCATGGAAAGAAAATCCATGTATCCTGCGACACCTCGGTAACGAAGGTATCGACAAGGGGTCTACCTGCTGGCTTTGCATAGACCGTTGCAAAATGTGCCTCAGGCATCATTAAGCTTAAAGCCTTTGCGGTTTCGCCCGTATCAACCAAATCATCGACAATCAACCAGCCTTTACCCTGATCAGCCAAGTCAGCCGATTTCAGAATTTCAATACCCCCTCGATCCTGACCACGGTAAGAAGAAATGCACGCAGTTTCGATGACCCTAATTTCTAGTTCACGCGCAACGATTGCCGCAGGCACAAGACCGCCCCGCGTCACCGCCACAACCCCGTTGAATGGGCCTAATTCAAGCAAGCGCCAAGCAAGCGCCTTTGACGTCCGATGAAGCTCTTCCCAAGAAACGGGAAACGACTTTTGATAGGAGTCTGACATATTAACGGTCCAATGAACTGAACAGATTAGCGGCCGACTTTAATGCGATGTTGATCAATGACAAGATGATTTGTGAAAATAATATGACATTAATAAGCTAAGAGGCTTCTAACTGTGAGAAATTACAACGGCAGGGATGGCGAACAGATGGACCTTATCGCAAATGAGAGGCCGGATAAAGGGGTTGCATGC
>CAJWKB010000032.1 GCA_913042065.1 uncultured Alphaproteobacteria bacterium
ATTTTGTTTCCAATCATTCGTTCCTCCATCAATAAGTTTTCATTGTTAGACTAGCGACAGTGGCCATTGACTTCACCACTTTTAATGTTATTGTGTTTATTGTGTTATTAACAAACTAATTTTTTGTTAACTTGTTAATTATTTTTGGATGATACAATGCAAAAAGCTTTTGTTGGTTCAAAGCTCAGGCAATTGCGAAGAGATAAAAATGAAACTCAGGCGCAAATGGCTGCCAAGTTAGAAATCAGTGCTGCCTACGTAAATATGCTGGAGAAAAACCAGCGCAGCTTATCAGTTACTGTGCTAATGGCCTTGTCAGATAATTATGGCATTGATTGGAAAGACCTAGTCTCAGATACGGGTGCTTCTCTGCTTGCAGATCTTAGAGCCGCTACTCAAGATCCATTTTTTAGTAACAGTAGACCAGACCTCGATGAATTACGAGCTGCTGTCGACCACACGCCAACGTTGGTGGAAGTTTTTTTGAAACTTTACAAAAGCCATCACTCGACCTTGGAGCAAATGATGCGCCTAGGTTCAGACCGAATGCCGGAAGAATTAATTCGCTCTGCACCCGAGACAAACATTCATGACTTTTTTAGAGATAATAATAATTATTTCGACGATTTAGAAAAAGCTGCAGAGCGTCTGGCTGAAGACGAACCCCGTGCAGTGGATGAGATTCAGTATACTCTTAAACAGCGGCTCAAAAAAAAGCATGGGTTTGATGTAAACGTTAGGGCTGTTGAAGATATGGGCGATGCTCTTAGGGTGTTCGATAATGAGAGAAGCTCTATCGAATTATCTGAAGCACTAGATTACCAGAACCGGACTTTTCAATTAGCGCATATAATATGCTTTTTGGAACATCAAGAAATTATCGAGTCAATTATGGAAAAGGCTAACTTTCTATCACGAAGAAGCTTAGACCGTTGCCGTGTTGAACTTGCAAACTATTTTGCAGCAGCTTTTCTCATGCCATATGAAGCATTTCTCTCTAGAGCTGTGGAAACGCGTTACGACGTAGATCGACTTGCATCCACTTTTTTGGTGTCTTATGAACAAGCATCTCAACGACTTACTACTCTACAGCGCGACGGGCGACGCGGTGTGCCCTTCTTCTTTCTCCGTGTGGACAAAGCCGGCAACGTTACCAAGCGCTTCAATGCTACGTCATTCAGCATCGCCGAGCATGGCGGCGCCTGCCCTGTTTGGAACCTCCATACATCCTTTCGCACTCCCGGCGTGATTTTGCCACAGGTTGTGGAATTGCCCGATGGTGAACGATTTCTCACACTGAGTCGAACTACCGAGCGCCCTGTCTACTCTATGAAAACCCAGGATAGACGACTAGCTATTTCACTTGGTTGCGAGATTAAACATGCTCGAAAGATCATTTATTCCAGTGCAATCGATTGGTCAGAAGACGAGAATGTCAGCAAAATTGGCATCAATTGTCACTTGTGTCCCCGCCACAACTGCGCACAACGAGCACACGATCCCATTATTACTGAGCTTTCAACAAATACAAATCGGCGCGGCGAGACACGTTACGAGAGCTAAAAATCAGTCGGTGCACCACCCTCAGATTTGCGCCGCTCAACAAAGTCGGTTAATGCCTCGCGCCGCACCTCATCGAGATGCGGAGGTTCAAATTCCTCAATAATCTGTTTGAACAGCTTGTTTGCCCGCTCGGGTGTTCTCACACCACCTGATGCGTTCCACGCCTCAAAATTCCGCCAATCACTTACAAATGGCTCATAAAAGGCAGTCTGATAGCGATCCTGGGTGTGCTGGATACCGAAGAAATGACCTGATGGCCCAACCTCATTTATGGCATCAACAGCGATGGCGTCACGTGAGGCGTCCCAGACAGCAGGCTCCATATAACGCTGGATCATCTGCAGCATTTCACAATCCATGATCAGCTTCTCAGGACAGGCGATTAGGCCACCCTCCAACCAGCCAGCAGCATGATAAACCATGTTGGTGCCAGACTGGACTGCTGACCACAGCGAGTTTGATGTCTCCCAGATGGATTGCCCATCTGGGACATTAGCTGCACAGACACCCGATGCACGCATTGGCAAACCATAAAACCGCGCCATCTGGCCGGTAATCTGGGTGGCGCGCATATATTCAGGCGTGCCGAAAGCCGGCGCACCTGATTTCATATCCACATTTGATGTAAAAGTCCCAATGACACAGCAACTGCCCGGCTGCACATATTGAAACAGAGCAATCGCCGCCAGAGCCTCAGCGATGGAAAGTGTCACCGCGCCAGTCATGGTGACAGGCGCCATTGCTCCCGCAAGGGTGAAAGGCGTTACGATGACCGCCTGTCCGCGCCGGATGAGACGCAGGCAGCCATCAATCATCGGCTGGTCATGCTTGAGCGGCGAGGTCGAATTAATATTGGTGAACATATGGGGCTTTGCAGAGAATTCCTCCTCGCTCAATCCACCTGCAATCTTCACCATCTCCATAACATCTTCGACCCGCTCTTTTCCAAGCGAATAGGCGTGTGCCACCTTGTCAGTCAAAACTAACTTGTCAAAGAGGATATCCAAATGTCGAACGGAGGCATGTACATCTACCGGTTCTACAGGGTAGCCGCCAACAAAATGAATGCAGTTGAAATACTGGGATAGCTTAATGAGGTTTGCACATTGCTCGCGGGTTCCGGGCACTTTCTGCCCGAGATCGATGTCATAATAATTTGGTGGCGACGACACATTGCCAAAAAGAATATGTTTGCCACCGATGACGAGTTCATGCTCAGGGTTACGGGGGGTAATGGTAAACTTGTTCGGTGCCTTGTGGATCATCTCCATTACCCACTCCCGGCCCATCTTCACATTGGTGCCATCAACCCGACATCCAGCCTCCCGGAAAAGTGCCTGCGCCTCCTCATTGAGAAATTCAATCCCCGTTTCCTCAAGTATCTGCATTGCACCATTGTGGATCGCCGCGACACCCTGCTCGTCCAGGGGTTCAATCGGTCGATCATGATTTACTGGCAGACGCCACGGCATCTGTTTCAACAAGTCTCCACCGCGTCGTGCCGCGTTTGCCGCACGGCCTCCCGAGCGCGATCTGCGTGCCACACGGCCACCAACATCGGGCAATTTATCGTCCATGAATAGTCCCCCGTCTAAGCGGTGCGAGGCGCGTTAAGCCTTGCATCCAACGGGCAATCTTGATTGCGCTTTTCACCACTTGTCAAACATTCCTGTTCAAAACCAGCAGAATTTAGCAATTGGAAATTATGCCATTCTGAGTGACAAACAGGACATGCCGCCATCAATCTTTGCGCATTCACCGTTGTTGACCAACCTGACCTCATGGCCAGCGGCCTCAAGACGTGTTCTGGTCGCCGGAAACCCAGTTGGCATGATCACCAGATCATTGAAACGGATGGCATTGGCTGCTGCCTCTTCTCCTGCGCACGTAAGAATAACGTCATAGGCAGAAAAACAGCCAGAAGAAGCAAGCCGTTGCGTCGAAAGGACAACGCCATCATCAAGCAGAGAACAGTCAGTCTTAAAATGCAGCACACCCGGCGGCGTGTTTACTGTGCGGACGTGATAGCCCCAGTTGGCCGCTATCCTTGTCAAAGCCTCAACACCCGCAGCATTGGTTCGGTCCGATGTGCCGACAAGGATTTCCGTGCCGGTGATCAGAATATCGCCACCCTCAATGTGGGCAGGAGGAAAAATTTGATGCGTCTCGGAAAACAGATGCGCAATGTCGGTGCGCATCGATGCAACCTCACCAAAACGCGATGGAGCACCCGGTGACATGAAAATGACCCCCTCGGGAAGACAAAGCGCCGTATCCTCTACAAAATGCGCATCAGGAAAAGCTGGCAATGCCGGCAGGGTGATCACATTGGCACCAGCGCTGGCAAGCACCGCACAGTAATCGGCATGATCAGCTAGCATCTGATCGATGGATGGCACCCCCTGATCAACGGCTCGCAAACCATCAACAGCATTTTTGCAAGGCAGGCGTGTTATCGCCGTTGCAAATCTCGTAACACCAGCTGTCATGTTGCCATAGCTCCCTGCTCAATACCTGCTTTCAATGGAGCTATATAAGCGCGGCTTCCCAGTGTTTGCATCAGATTTTTTTATCTGTCATCGTTACCGATATTCCACCATAGAAACAATCAAACTGGAAAAGAGGCATCGCAATGGTTCTGCCACAACCCTTCAGTCTTAATGTTCCAGAAAAGACAATCGCCGAAATCCGAACACGGGTTGCTGCTTTCCCCTGGCATGAAATGCCTGACGACGGGGGTTGGGAATATGGCGTCAATCTTGATTATCTGCGCGAGTTCTGCGCGTATTGGGTTGACGGGTTTGACTGGTTCAAACAGCAGGATGCGATCAATCGCTTCGATCATTTTACCGCAGCAGTTGATGGAATCGATCTGCATTTCATTCATGAAAAGGGCAGTGGCGAGTCCGCCAGACCGTTGATCATCAGTCACGGCTGGCCCGGGTCAGTGGTTGAATTCATCGATGTCATCGATTTGCTGGCACATCCTGAACGGCACGGCGGCAATATCGAGGATGCCTTTGACGTGGTCGCTCCCTCTTTACCCGGCTTCGGCTTTTCCGGCCGCCCTCCCCGCCCTTGGGGACCACGACGCATGGCACAGACCTTCAACAGTCTGATGACCAGCACTCTGGGATATGACAGCTATATCGCGCAGGGCGGCGACTGGGGTGGGGCAATATCCAGCTTCCTCGGCTTTCACCACTCATCAGCCTGCCGTGCCATCCATATCAACATCCTGACGATGCGTCATCCAGATGGCCCGCAGACTCCCGCAGAGATCAGGTGGGAGGAGCAGTTCAAGGAAGATCAGATCATGGAGGATGGTTACCGCACGCAACAAGCGACAAAACCGCAGACACTGAGCTATGCGATGATGGACAGTCCTGTCGGTGTTGCCGCCTGGATTTTGGAGAAGATGAATTCATGGTCGGATACGGTTGGCGATGATATTGAAAGTGTCTATTCCAAAGACCAGCTGCTGACCAATATCATGGTCTATATTGTTACCCGCACGTTCAACACTGCCTCCTGGATATATTATGGCCGGCGCGAGGAAGGTGGAAGAACCCTGTCACCCGAAGGGCGGCGCGTTGAGGTGCCAACCGCCTGCGCGCTGTTTCCCAAGGAGCTGTTGAACTGGCCACCGCGCAGCTACGCTGAACGCCTCTATAACATCACACAGTGGACAGAAATGCCACATGGTGGACATTTCGCGGCGATGGAACAGCCGGAGCTATTGATCGAGGATATCCGCAAATTTGCCCGCAGCCTGTAACCGGACAGGTTGTGGCACTATTGACCCAAGGCCTGTTCAAGCGCTTCCTGAGCCTCCAGCCAGACTTCCTCAGCAGACGCCAGCTGTTCACTGATGTTGGCCATCTCCTGCCCTATTTCGGCGATTTCCTCAGCTGATTTGCTATCATAAAAGCCGGGCCGCGCCATCATGGATTGAAGTCTGTCCTTTCGCGTCTGCAAATCCGTCATTTCGCGCTCGCACCTGCTCACCGCCATTCGCAGCTGTTTTGTGCCTCGACGGCGCTCTCTCATGGAGGCGCCGCGAGCGTTGGACGTTTTGCCGTCCGGTGAGGTGGTGTCGGCACCATTGCTTGTCTTGGCCTGCGCGCCGCCACGTTGCGAGAGCAACAGGCGCTTGTAGTCGTCCATATCACCATCGAAAAGGCTGACCCGGCCATCACGCACGATCCATAGCGTGTCAGCCACTGTTTCGACAAGATGTGGGTCATGGCTAACAAGAATGACGGCACCCTGGTAGTCATTGAGCGCATGAACTAGTGCTTCCCGACTCTCAATGTCCAGATGATTGGTTGGCTCATCCAGAATCAGAATATGCGGCGCATCAATCGCCGCCATAGCCATCAATAGGCGCGCCTTCTGACCACCCGAGAGCCGTTCGACAGGGTTTTCAACAATATCCGCGCCAATGCCTGCCGCCCCGAGACGCGCTCTGATCTTTGTCGGCACTTCCGCCGGGCGCAGCCGCATCATGTGCCACAGAGGCGTTTCACCGGGAACCAGCTCGTCAAGTTGATGCTGTGCAAAGAAACCAACTCGCAGCTTGCTGGATTTGGCAACACTGCCTTCAATCAGGGGTAGCCTGTCAGCAAGCAATTTTGACAATGTTGACTTGCCTTCGCCATTGGCACCAAGCAGCGCGATCCTGTCATCCTGATCAAGACGCAGATCAAGACCGCGCAAAACCGGCTTGCCATCATAACCGACACTGCCCTTTTCAAGCATCATCAGAGGAGGCGGCAATGGCTGTGGTGTGGGGAAGGTAAAGGACGCAACTGCATTTTCCGAGAGGGCGGCAATTGGCTGCATTTTTTCCAGCTGTTTGAGGCGGGATTGCGCCTGTCGCGCTTTCGACGCCTTATACCGAAATCTGTCAACAAAGCTCTGAATATGCGCGCGCTGGGCATCCTGCTTGCGCTTCATTGATTGCTGTTGTTCCAGCTTCAGTCGGCGTTCGGCGTCAAACTGATCATATGTTCCTGTGTAATACTGCAGTTTCAGATCGGTTAGATGCAAAATAGACGTGACAGATTTGTTGAGCAATTCGCGGTCGTGCGAAATAACCAATACGGTGCGCGCATATTTTGCCAGAAAATTCTCCAGCCAGACCGTACCCTCAAGATCGAGATAGTTGGTCGGCTCATCCAGCAACAACAGATCGGGCTGTGAGAACAGTACCGCAGCAAGTGCCACCCGCATCCGCCATCCACCAGAAAATTCATTGCAGGGGCGTGCCTGTGCCACCTGATCAAAGCCAAGCCCTGAAAGGATTGTGGCCGCCCGCGCCTCGGCTGAATAGGCGTCAATGTCAACAAGGCGAAGCTGAATGTCGGCGATGCGGGTCGGGTCAGCCGCAGTTTCTGCCTCACATATCAATGCCTGCCGTTCAGCATCTGCCGCAAGCACTGTCTCCAACAGCGAGATATCACTTGCCGGCGCCTCCTGATCGACACCCCCGATCCGAAACTGTGCTGGGATTTCAATTGATCCCGAATCTAATGCCCATTCACCGCGGATCAGTCTAAAGAGCGAGGTCTTCCCTGTTCCGTTGCGACCAACAATGCCAACTTTGTGGCCTGTGGGGATGGTCGCGGATGCGTTATCGAACAGCGGCTTTCCGTCGATCGCAAAGGAAATGTTCTGTAGCTTCAACATGGCCGAAGAAGTGACGTGGTTTGGCATCTTTGTCAATCATGGCTGTAATGCCGGGAGCAATATCGTCCCCGACGTCTGTCGGCCTTGACTTGATAACGCTGTTGGGTGCAATCAGACACAACCGCTTGAAGGAGAACATCACATGGATTGGCGTACAAAACTTCTGGATCCCACGCCTCGGTCACGACGCGATTACAAATCGCTGGCAACGCCTGTTTACCGCGGCTCAACAGTGGTTTTTGACGATCAGGAGTCTGTCCGTGATGGCTGGCAACAGGAAAAACATGGCTATTCCTACGGGCTGTATGGAACGCCAACATCACTTGAGCTTGCAGCACGGATCACGCATCTGGAGGGCGCGCATAACAGCTTCATCGTGCCAGGTGGACAGGCAGCAATTGCCCTTGTTTACATGGCCTATTGCCGTGCTGGCAGTCATGCGCTGGTACCGTTTTCCGCCTATGGACCCAACAAAGAAATGGCCGAGGGCATCCTGCGTAATTTTGGCGTGGAGGTTGAGGCCTATGACCCACTCATTGGCTCTGACATCACGTCCCTGATCCGGAATAACACAAGCCTGATCTGGTGTGAGAGTCCGGGGTCGGTAACAATGGAAATTCAGGATGTGCCAGCAATCGTGACGGCAGCGCATGAAAGCGGTGTCGCCGTCGCACTCGACAATACCTATGCCGCTGGGGTGATGTTTGACGCCTTCCATCACGGTGTTGATGTCAGCATTCAGGCACTGACAAAATATATTGGCGGCCATAGCGACTTGCTTCTTGGTTCGGTTTCAGTGCGCGATGAGAGCGCCTATGAAATGATTGGGCCGGTCTATCGGCAGTTGGGGCTGGCCGTCTCACCAGATGACTGCAGCCTCGCTTTGCGCGGATTACAGACTTTGGCCGTGCGGCTGTCTCAGCTTGAAACATCAACGCTGGAAGTCGCCAATTGGCTGACGAAAAATCCACACATCGCCGCAGTCTATCATCCGGCGCTACCATCTTGCCCGGGACATGCGCAGTGGAAGCGTGATTTTACCGGCTCGGCCAGCGTCTTTTCCTTTCTGTTCAAAGCTCACTGCTCAGCCCAACAGGCACAGGATTTTCTCAATAGATTGGAGATTTTCAAGATCGGTCTGAGCTGGGGAGGGGTGAACAGTCTCGCCGTAGTCTATCCAGATATTGATCGGCCAGGACAGGATTTTGGCGGACGTCTTGTGCGCCTCAACATCGGTCTAGAAACACCCTCGGATCTGATTGCTGATCTCGAGGCGGCGCTTGCCGAGTTACCATCAGTAAGGTAGCAGCACGCATAAAGCCTACAGCGTCGGCGACGTGCCCCCTACATCTACATATCATGACTGAAGCTTTATTTATCCTCAGCGTCCTTAAATGCTTTCACAAGACTTGCAATTGTTTTAGTGCCGCCGGGATCATAGCGACAATCCATGGCAGTAGAGCAGAAGTCACCAGCCATATTATAAACACCGAGAATTGTCTTGTTTGCACCTTTGTAAACACATATCTGCTTACCTTTATAAACGGTCTTATTGGCAAGCCGGCAGGTTGTCATCTTCGGTGAATTCGAAATGCCCCGCCAAATTTTCTGCATTTTTTCGAAGCCAAGTCCGAAACCACTTTTGTGTTCCTGACTAATCGCTGATTGTGGCAAAAAGAAAATAAGGTAGAAAACGACTACAAATTTTTGAATTTTTTTACAATTTATCGGCAAACAGAGCACATCACTTAACCTTTTTTGCAAGCAAGAAGACGTTTAAATTTGCACGGAGTATGGCGTAGTCTTAATAGCTTTAATCTAAGTTGTCATTAGTTTTCTAAACATAAATATTAAATTGATTTGCTTAAAAGGTCACAAAGCAATTCTCGATCCTAAAATGACATTTTAGATTACTTCACCGGAGCCTATGTTGAACATTTGGCTAGCGATGATCTAACTATGCTAATGCGTTTTTAACGCAGTGGACAAGGGACTGCACATAAACAAGAAAGATGTCTGTAAAACGTCTTTTGTTTTATGATATCTTGAAGGTGAATAAGCCAATACGATCCTCAGCAATGGATTTTTGTGACGAGGTGACTTGTCTTATCCATATTAATTGGCGTTCAGGTTTCATCATAGCGATCCTTGAACGTCACCTTCATCAGATGCGTGCCAGTTGGCGGAGTTATGTCGTTATGCCAGCAAAAAACTGCACTATATGGAAAGGCGCGGTTGATCTATCTGGTTGCGGAGCATAGTCAAGTGCGTCCTCGAGAAAAGTCTCAGTTTCAGCTCCGGTCATATCTATCTCGACAAGTGTAATGGTGATGTGCGACAAGTCGTAAAGGTCAGCCATGGTAAGGGCGCCCATGGCAATATCTGTTCTGACACAACCACCGCTCTGCATTGCAATATAACTGGGCTTTGCCATCGCACAAATTGCATCCACCGACAACATGGAGATGTTTGACCCGTTCCTTAAAGTATCTACCAGCGCACAAATTTTAGAACGCTTTTCCCAAAGAATACGTGACAGACATAGATTTTCCGTAACCTCACCCGCTTTCACTGTGCGCATCTCGTCGAATTTGAAATTTAAAGACACAAGCAATAGTGCGGTATCAGCATCCTACCTCACGATAGAAAGCTTGGGATAAGCTTTCAATCAAGTGAACTTTTGACCCAAAATTTAGTGAAGTTACACGA
>CAJWKB010000033.1 GCA_913042065.1 uncultured Alphaproteobacteria bacterium
ATCGTCTCGGTTGGCATGGCCGAGAGTTTTGCCGATATCATCCGCCATATGAGTGAGGCCAATCACAGCCGCGTCCCGGTTCGCCGCCAAACGCTTGATGAGATTGCCGGTTTTATTCACATTAAGGATGTATTTGCACATATGAGCGCTGGAGATGCGCCTGAGGTGGAGAGCTTGCTGCGGCCGGCGCTGTTTGTTGCGCCAACCATCCGCCTGCTTGACTTACTTCACGAAATGCGACTGCGCCGAAGGCATCTAGCATTCGTTGTTGATGAATTTGGGGGGGTTGATGGCTTGATTACCATTGAGGATCTGGTTGAGGAAATTGTGGGTGAAATCGAGGACGAACATGACGAAACCATTATCCCACGCTTTGAGGTCAATGATGACGGAGCTACTGTTGCTGAGGCCCGGCTCGAGATCGAGGAGCTTGAGAGGCTGACGGGGCCGCTGCTTGAAGATGATGATCGTGACGAAATTGACACGCTTGGCGGACTTGTCTGCGCAGTTGCTGGGCGCGTTCCCGGACGTGGTGAGGTAGTCCGTCATCCGTCGGGTCTGCAGTTTGAGGTATTAGAGGGTGACCCACGCCGTGTCACACTGCTGAAAATCCGAGGCATTGCTCGCCTGACGCCAGCACAAAAAGATTGAACTGATGTTGTCGCGTGAGACCTTTCTATCGTTGTTGGCTGGAGCGGTTGCGTCACTTGCCCTGCCACCGTTTGGAATATTTCCGGCTATCTGGTGTCTGGCCTATCCTGCTGTTCAATTTGCGAGGACAGGACAGCGGTCACAGGCGCTGTGGATTGTCGCAGCCATGGGGATGGGGTGGTTCACCGCGTCAACACATTGGATTACGCATTCGCTGCTGGTCGGTGAGGCCGAGTTCTGGTATTTACTGCCGCTAGTGGTGCTTGGTTTGCCCGCATTGCTGACGCTGTTTTGGGTGAGTGCTAGTGCTGTCGCATGGCGCCTCCAGCGGTCGGCTGCGGTGCGGCTGAGATGGTTGTTGCTTTGCCTTGCCATCGCGGAATTTGCCCGTGGCCATGTTGCCTCTGGTTTTCCATGGAATAGCCCCGGCTACTCATTCTCGACGCATCTTTGGCCGTTACAAGCTGCGAGCTGGTTTGGGCTCTATGGACTGACTTTTTTGGCATTTGCATTTGCATTGGCCCCCTCTTTTTGGCGCTTTGGTCAGAGACGATTGGCTCTGCTATTCATTGCTATCCCATTGGCATTGGCATTGATGGGCGGTCTAAGACTTGGCAATGAGTTCTCAAACTTGGCAGCCGTTAAACAGGTGCGTCTTGTACAGCCGGCGATTGAACAGGCAGAGAAATGGGACCGTGCCAAGCGTAGCCATCATCTGTCTCATATTGTAAAGACAGCATCGGCTAAAACCCCGATTCCCCAGCTGATGATCTGGCCTGAGACAGCCTTTTCAGCATTTGCCACGGAGGAAGGCAACCTGTTGACCAGGATAGTACAACGGGCGCTACCCTTTGATGGGCATTTGATCACCGGGATGCCACGTTTGGATGAACAAGGACGACTGTTCAATTCTGCCGCACTGATAGATTCACGCGGTCAAATCAAGTCATTTTATGATAAGAAGCGGCTCGTTCCTTTCGGCGAATTCGCACCTTTTCGGCGGTTTCTGCCATTTGTTGATGTGGTCGCAGGGCCGACAGACTTTTCTGCGGGAACGCGCGAGCGTTTATTCACCGTCCCCGGCTACGGCAAAATTGCCCTGTTGATCTGCTATGAAACAATTTTTCCTGGTGAAATTAGCGGGGATAAAAAGCGTCCAGATCTGATTGTCAATATAACCAATGATGCATGGTTTGGGCGGACGCTGGGACCGTGGCAGCATCTCGCGCAGTCACGCATGCGAGCTGTGGAAGAGGGCATTCCGATGATGCGGGCTGCCAATAATGGTATTTCTGCCGGATTTGATTCTTATGGCCGCACCCTTGGCCAGATCGAACTAGATTCAGTTGGTACCATCGACCTTCCGCTGCCACCTGCTGGTGCGCCAACGATTTTTGCGCGGTATGGTAATGCTGGGTTTTTTTGTTTGCTGTTACTTTCTGGTTTTCTCTTTGTTAGAGTTGACCAGAATTCACCAATCAGGCAATAACGTTCGTTGATACTTTTAAGGAGAGACTTTTGTCCTACCTATTCACCTCCGAGTCCGTGTCTGAAGGGCATCCCGACAAAGTTTGTGACCGGGTTTCCGACACAGTGCTTGATCTTTTTCTAAAGACTGAGCCAGAGGCGCGTGTTGCTTGTGAAACTTTTGCAACAACTGATCGTGTCATCATTGGTGGGGAAGTTCGGGCTACTGCTGATAATCTACCCTCAATTCTGCTCAATGTTGAGGGTGCTGTTCGTGACGCCATAAAGGACATCGGTTATGAACAGGAGAAATTTCATCATGCGCATTTGAATTTCCAGAGCTTCCTGCATGAACAATCTTCAGATATTGCCATGGGTGTTGATGGAGGATCCGACAAGGACGAAGGAGCGGGTGATCAGGGTCTAATGTTTGGGTACGCGTGCCTTGAGACTGACGTGCTGATGCCAGCGGCTATCCACTATTCGCATCAGATTCTGCATAAATTGGCGGCAGTACGCAAAGCTGACTCAGATTCAATTCTGGGTCCGGACTCAAAGAGCCAGATTACCCTTGTTTACGACGAGAAGGGACGGCCAGCATCCGTTCACAAAGTTGTTCTGTCTACACAGCACGCAGCAGCTGCGTCAATCAATGACATAAGGGCGCTAGTAAAGCCGATCATTGCCGATGTGTTGCCGGAGGGCTGGATGATTGCGGATGAGGATCTGCTAGTCAATCCAACTGGCAATTTCGTTATAGGTGGTCCAGATGGTGATGCCGGTCTGACAGGTAGAAAGATCATTGTTGATACTTATGGCGGCGCAGCGCCCCATGGCGGTGGCGCTTTTTCTGGCAAGGATCCGACCAAGGTTGACAGATCGGCAGCCTATGCAGCGCGGTATTTGGCAAAGAATGTTGTGGCAGCGGGGCTTGCCGAACGCTGCACGATTCAGCTTGCCTATGCAATTGGTGTTGCCGAGCCTGTATCCGTCTACGCCAACACGCACAACACAGGCACAATCAGCAACAAAGAACTAGAGGAAGCATTGAACGCATCAATGAACCTGACACCCCGCGGTATTCGTGAGCATCTTGGCCTGAATAAGCCGATTTATGCCCCGACTGCAGCTTATGGTCATTTTGGCCGCCTTGCCGGTGAGGCTGGGCCAGGTTCATTCAGCTGGGAAGCAACCGATCTTGGGGAAAAGCTGGCGTCAGCCGTCAAATAGATTATGAAACCGCGCGGCGAGATTAACGGCTTAAGTCTGGCTCAGTCAGATCAGCGTTTTTATGGACGCCGTAAGGGCCGTCCACTTGGTAAGACATTACAGCGTCTGCTTTCTGAAACCCTGTCGCAGCTTCGCCTCGATCCAGATGTTTCACCTGCCAATCAGTTTGAGCATGATCCGGCTGATGTCTTTCTTGAAATTGGCTTCGGCGGTGGCGAACACCTGGCGGGTCTCGCGTTTGCCAGGCCGGATGCGGGCTTCATTGGGGCTGAGCCTTTCGTAAATGGTGTTGCAACAATGCTACGACATATCGATGAGCAAGGTTTGAAAAATGTTCGTTTGTGGGATGACGACGTTAGAAAGATCTTGCCAAAGCTTTCGGATGGACTTCTCGCGGGTGCTTATATCATGTTTCCTGACCCTTGGCCGAAGAGTCGCCATGCGACCAGGCGTATCCTCAACCTGTCAATGATGAATACGCTGGCACGTTTGATTAGGCCAGAGGGAATTCTGATGCTCGCCAGCGATGATCCAACCGCCAAAGGCTGGTTGCTGCAGACGGCAACGGCGCATCCTCAATTCTCCTGGACAGCGCGTTATCCAGATGACTGGCGCAAACGCCCAGCAGACATACCCGAGACGCGTTACATGCGCAAAGCACACAACGAGGAACGCATACCCTCTTGGTTTCGCTTTGAGAGGATTGCCTGAAAGACTTGTTTTTTAGTTGCGACGCCTTTATAAGTAGTAAATTATGCTGTCGCAAAAAGACGGTGGGCCAACGGCCCACTTTTTTATTGCGGAAAGCAGTTCAAAGGGCCGCACCGGCGTTGTCCAAGAAAAAGGATGTCCGGGCGAAAGGATAAAATTTGGTCGAATCGACAATAAACAGGATCATAGAGCCAGCGCTACAGGATCTTGGCTTTCGTCTGGTTAGAATATTATTTTCTAGTGGTAAGAATACAGGACGAAACCAGTTACAGATAATGGTTGAGCCAGTCGAAGAGAGAGATATGACGATCGAGGATTGCGAGAAAATTAGCCGTAACATTTCTACGCTTCTTGATGTAGATGATCCCATCAATTCAGCTTATTCTCTAGAGGTAAGTTCGCCAGGTATAGACCGGCCTCTGACGCGAATTGAGGATTTTGATAGATTTGCTGGCGAGCTAGCCAAAATTACTCTCCGGCAAACGCTGGATGGTAGGCGCCGGTTTGCTGGTCGGTTATCGGGCGTCGACGAGAATAACGGTGTGGTCATGCAAACGTCTTTTGGGCGATTTGTTTTTGCTTTTGATGATATTGATTCGGCACGAATTGACCCAAGCGAAATTTTACAAAGTCAGCCTAGCTGATACCAGAAGACCAAACAGAAACCATAGGTGTAGATATGGACACTTCTTCAATCCCAGGTCTCGAACTCATTCAAGTTGCCGATGTTGTAGCGCGGGAGAAATCAATTGAGCGTGAAGAAGTCATGCTCGCAATGGAAGAGGCCATCCAGAAGGCGGGGCGTGCCAAATATGGGCTTGATCGTGATATCAGGGCGATGATTGACAGGAAATCAGGCGCGATTGCGCTGGAAAGATGGATAGAAGTCGTTGAAGAAGTCGAGGACGATGCGACGCAGATGAGTATTGCCGATGGTGCCAGGCAATCGCCACCCCTTAGCCTTGGTGAATTCTGGCGGCAATCTTTGCCCCCAATCGAATTCGGCCGTATCGCCGCGCAGACAGCAAAGCAAGTGATCTCGCAGAAAGTGCGAGATGCTGAGCGTGCCCGACAATACGAGGAATATAAAGATCGTGTGGGCGAAATTGTTGTCGGAACGGTTAAACGCGCGGAGAGCTATTCAATCACCGTTGATCTTGGCCGCGCCGAGGCAGTTATCCGCCGCGAGGAGATGATTCCCCGCGAAAATCTTCGGCAGGGCGATCGAGTGCGTGCCTATGTTCTCGATGTACGTGAGGAACTGCGCGGACCACAGATTTTTCTGTCTCGTGCCTGCAACGAATTTATGGCAAAGCTTTTCATTCAAGAAGTGCCAGAAATTTATGACGGCATAATAGAGATCAAGGGTGTTGCCCGCGAAGCTGGCAGCCGCGCCAAAATTACTGTTTTATCTAAGGACCCAGGAATTGATCCCGTAGGAGCCTGTGTCGGTATGCGCGGCAGTCGTGTACAGGCGGTTGTTGGAGAATTGCAGGGAGAGAAAGTCGAGATCATTCCTTACACAGATGAACCGGCAGCCTTTGTTGTAAACGCGTTGGCTCCAGCTGAGGTTGCCAAGGTTGTTATGGATGAGGTTGCTGGCCGGATGGAGGTTGTCGTTCCCGATGACCAACTTAGCCTCGCCATTGGCCGCAGAGGGCAAAATGTCCGACTCGCCTCACAATTATCGGGGTGGTACATCGATATTTTGACTGAGGCTGAGGAATCAGAGCGCCGCCAGGAAGAGTTTCGCTCACGCTCAACCCGCTTCATTGAGGCTCTCAACATTGATGATGTTATTGCTCATCTTCTGGTTGCTGAGGGTTTTGTCTTGCCTGAGGAAATCGCGGAAACTCCGGTTGAAGAATTGGCAAATATACAGGGATTCGAGGAGGAAATTGCCGCTGAGCTGCAGAATCGCGCAGTAGAATACGTCGAGCAAGAGGCTCAGCGAATCAATAAGGCGCTTGACAATATGAAGGTTACCGATGATCTGCGCAGCTTCGAATATATTAGCCTTTCTATGCTGCTGACGCTAGCGCAAGCCAATATTCTTTCACTGGACGACCTTGCTGACCTCGATAATGAGGAGCTCATCGAAATTCTCGCTGAACATGAGCTGACTGATGACGCTGAGGCCGGTGATATTATAATGGCAGCACGTGCGCACTGGTTTGACGAAGAGGATGACAAGCCTAAAAATGTCGCAGAGCAGAGTGACCCGGAAAACGCCGATGTTGCAGATAGCTAGGTCATGAGAGCGAAACCGCATGTCAGAGCGCACCTGTATCGCAACCGGGAAAACCCTACCCCGCCATAATTTGCTTAGATTTGTCGCTGGCCCTGATGGCATAGCAACTTTGGATCTAGCAGAAAGGTTGCCAGGACGGGGCGCATGGATTGCTGCGAATGAAGCAGTGCTGCAACGCGCCGTTAAGAAAGGCTATTTCAAACGTGAAATTGACGCTGCTTTTGGTGAGATTGACGTTGAGGTAGAGCGTATAAAACATGTTATGCGTGAGCGTGTGATTGCATGTGCCAGCATGGCACGGCGAACTGGACTATTAGTTGGTGGTGCTGGAAAGCTTCTTGCCGGTGGTGGCTGCACAGGGCTTATCATTGCGCCTGATGCTTCGCGGCGTGAGGCTCGTCGCCTTCGGCAGAGGCTTGGTGTTACTTGGGTTACATCCTGTCTTTCAGCAACAGAAATAGGCAAAATCTGCGGTCGCGAAGCGCTGGCTTTCGCCGGCCTGATGGCACCAAAACTTAAGGCGCAAGAGAATTTATGCAGGGATCTACATCAAGAGATAAGACGAATGGAAGAGTTTTACGCCTCTGCGGGTTGTAATCAGCAGCCTGACGGGTGTATCACGTAGCCAAAGTTAATGGCATTAATATGCGTTATAGACTTTGTGTCGGTAGTGATGATGTCATGAAAGGGTCGGAAATGAGTGACAAGAGCAGCAAAACAAAAAAACTGAGCTTATCCAGCGGTAAGCTGACGCTCGGCAATATTGATGCAAGTCAGCTTCGTGGCGCTCCCTCACTTGGCGCTGGCCGCAGGACTGTTCAGGTTGAAGTTAGGCGCAAGCGTGCACCTGCTGCCCCGCAGCGTAGTGGCTCGTCGCTTCCCGAAGCAGAGGCAACAGCCCCTGAGCTGTTGGAGACTAATGCTCCTGTAGCGCCATCGAAAAGCTCGGCCTCTACAGATGACAAGCTCACTGCTCAAGAGCGTGCAGCACGGGCGCGTGCGCTTGAAAGTTTAAAAAAGCCTGCTAGTGGCGCTGCATCATCAGCTGAGGGAGCTTCCAAAGCCGAAGAAGGGTCAACAGATGTGGCAGCGCCAATTGACGATATTGAATCGACACCGCGTACGCCGCCGCTTGATCCGATCGAGACACGCCGGGCGGCTGAATTGTTGGAACTTCGTGAGATCGAAGCTGAGGAAGAAAAACGCCGTGATGATGCCTCTCGAAAGCTAGCAGAGGAAAATGCCCGTCGACAGATGGCCGAGCCTACGGCTCCAAAAGGGGGTCGTACGCCTTCCCCTGGCTCTGACGGCGATGGTGAAACATTTAATCGCCGCCGTAAAATGGCCGACGAGATGGCGCCGCGCCGCACGCCGGCGATTCGGCGAAACGGAGTTGGCCGTCGACAGTCTGGGAAGATGACAATCACCCAAGCGTTGTCAGGTGATGATCGCCGACAGCGCTCTCTGGCTTCAGTCAGGCGGCAACGTGAAAAGGCGCGGATGCGGGAAGACCAGCCGCAGATCAAGCAGATTCGCGAGGTGATTGTTCCTGATACAATTACTGTTGGAGAGCTTGCCAACAGGATGGCAGAGCGCACGGCCGATGTGGTCAAGGAGCTAATGAAGCTTGGGATCATGGCAACTGCAACCCAGCCGATTGACGGTGAAACCGCAGAATTGATCACTAATGAGCTCGGCCACAAGGTACAGCGCGTGTCTGATTCTGACATCGAGATAGGTCTTTCAGGTGACGAGGATGACAACGAGGCGATGTATCCACGGCCGCCTGTCGTCACCGTTATGGGGCATGTCGACCATGGTAAGACAAGTTTACTTGACGCCATTCGTGCAACCGATGTCGCCACTGGCGAAGCTGGCGGCATAACTCAGCATATTGGCGCTTATCAGATTAAGACAAACAATGGCAACACAATCACTTTTATAGACACTCCGGGCCATGAGGCGTTTACCGAAATGCGCTCTCGTGGTGCCAATATCACTGACATTGTTGTTTTGGTCATTGCCGCCGATGATTCAGTGATGGCGCAGACTATCGAAGCGATCAACCATGCCAAAGCGTCGGGCTGTCCGGTTATCGTGGCTGTCAACAAATGTGACAAGCCAGAAGCCGATCCGCAGCGGGTTCGAAATGACCTGCTCCAGCAAGAGATCATTACCGAGGATTTTGGTGGTGATGTGCTGTGTGTTGATGTCTCGGCGCATACGGGTAAGGGTCTTGACAAACTTGAAGAAGCGATCATGTTGCAGGCCGAATTACTCGAGCTCAAGGCTAACCCGGATCGCAATGCCGAAGGCGTTGTCATTGAGGCGAAAGTTGAGCGTGGTCGCGGTTCCGTTGCGACTCTTCTGGTCCAGCGAGGCACCCTCCAGCGAGGCGATATTTTTGTTATAGGTGCCGAAAGTGGCCGTGTACGCGCGTTGCTTGATGATCGTGGTCAAGGGCTGGAAACAGCAGGGCCGGGTCAGCCAGTAGAAATTTTGGGTCTAAACGGAACGCCGATGGCTGGAGATGCGTGTGTCGTTGTCGAAACTGAGGCACGGGCACGTGAAATCGCTGAATATCGAACACGGCGCAACA
This sequence comes from uncultured Alphaproteobacteria bacterium, assembly GCA_913042065.1. The sequence continues at coordinate 8,910 of CAJWKB010000033.1, forward strand.
AGGACCGTGATGCGACCCAGGGTGCGCGTGGCTCTGTCGAACAGATGCTCTCTGCCATTGCCGCTGGCGAGGCCGAGGAGCTGCCGGTGGTGATTAAGACCGACGTGCATGGTTCGCTTGAGGCGATACGGGTCGCGCTTGAAAAGCTTGGAACCGAACAGGTCAAGGTCAGATTGCTGTCTGCAGGTGTTGGTGCTCTGAGTGAGTCTGACATTTCGCTTGCAGCTGCGTCAAATGCTATTGTGGTTGGGTTCAATGTTCGGGCAATTCCACAGGCCCGCGATCTGGCCAAACGGGATGGGGTCGAGATCCGATATCACTCGATTATTTATGAACTGATTGATGAAGTGAAAGCTGCCATGGGCGGGTTGCTCAGCCCGGATACTCAGGAGGAATTCATCGGTTACGCCGAGATCCGTCAGGTCTTTGGTGTATCAAAAATCGGCAAAGTGGCTGGCTGTATGGTGACCGAGGGTGTTATCAAACGTGGCTGCAAAGTCCGTCTATTGCGTGACAATGTCGTAATCCATGAAGGATCCCTGAAGACGCTTAAGCGCTTCAAGGATGAAGTTAAGGAAGTGCGTGAAGCATTTGAGTGTGGCATGGCGTTTGAAAATTATTCTGACATCCAGGAAAAGGATGTGATCGAATGTTTCGAGCTCCGTGAGGTTGCTAGGACTCTCGATTAGTAACGTCGCACCTACGTAAAAGCCTGATTATGGTTACCTTTTTGGCAACGATCAGCATTGAGAAAGCTGTTAGTGATGGCTAGTAAATCCAACCGATCAGCTAGAACGCCGAGCCAGCGGCAACTGCGTGTTGGCGAGTCTCTTCGTCATGCACTGTCGGAGATATTGGTACGTGAAGATTTCTTTCAGTCTGATCTAGAGAATGTTTCGATCACCATCTCTGAGATCTCAGTCAGTCCTGATCTTGG
>CAJWKB010000034.1 GCA_913042065.1 uncultured Alphaproteobacteria bacterium
CTATGCCCTGAACAGAACGTACGAGAGAGATAGAATTTATGTTCAAAATTTTCCGCAAAGAACTTGATTGGGGCGGCACACCGCTTGTCATGGAAACAGGCAAGGTCGCCCGCCAGGCTGACGGCGCCGTCATGGTCAGCCTCGGAGGCACCTCGGTGCTCTGTACTGCCGTTGCCGCACAAAGCCCCAAGCCCGGGCAGGATTTCTTCCCGTTGACAGTGAATTACCAGGAAAAGGCATTCGCTGCTGGTAAAATTCCAGGTGGCTTCTTCAAGCGTGAAGGCCGCCCATCAGAAAATGAAACGCTGGTCTGCCGCTTGATTGACCGGCCAATCCGCCCGCTTTTTCCAAGTAACTTCAAATGCGAAACACAGGTCATCTGTACAGTGTTGGCGCATGATATGGAAAACAACCCAGACATTGCGGCAATGATTGGTGCCTCGGCGGCGCTAACGTTGTCGGGCGTGCCGTTCTTTGGTCCGATTGCCGCTGCGCGAATTGGCTGGATTGACGGTGCCTATGTGCTGAACCCGACTGTCGATCAGATGGACAGCTCTGAACTTGACCTTGTCATGGCCGGAACGCATGAAGGCGTTTTGATGGTCGAATCCGAGGCCAAAGAGCTGTCTGAGGAGGTCATGCTCGGTGCCGTGAATTTCGGCCATGAGTCAATCAAGCCGGTTATCGATGCGATCATCGACCTTGCCGAATCATGCGCCAAGGAGCCACGCGCCCTTCCCGAGGAGCCAGCTGAGACAGCCGAAATCAAATCGGTTCTGGCTGGTTTTACGGATCAGTTCGAGGCGGCCTACAAGATTGCCGACAAGAGCGATCGACAGGCAGCGCTTACCGAGGTCCGGACCGCTGCCAGGGAAAAACTTGGCGATGAGCATGAGGCCGTGCTGGTTGGTGGCCTTGTCAAGGCACTTGAGGCAGATGTCGTCCGTGGTGCGATTCTCAAAACCGGCACCCGTATTGATGGACGCGACACAAAGACCGTTCGGCAGATTGTAGCCGAAGCTGGTTTTCTGCCTCGGGCGCACGGCTCTGCCCTGTTCACGCGTGGCGAGACGCAGGCAATGGTCGTGGCAACGCTTGGCACGGGTCAGGACGAGCAGATCATTGACGCGCTTGTCGGTGAGAGCCGGTCGAACTTCATGCTGCATTACAATTTCCCACCTTACTCAGTTGGTGAGGCAGGGCGTGTCGGTTCTCCGGGCCGCCGTGAGATTGGTCATGGCAAACTGGCATGGCGCGCCATTCGGCCGCTGCTGCCGATCAAGGATGAATTTCCCTACACCATCCGTCTCGTCTCGGAAATCACCGAATCCAACGGTTCGTCCTCGATGGCAACGGTTTGTGGTGGATCACTCGCACTAATGGATGCAGGTGTGCCAATGGCGCGGCCTGTTGCCGGCATTGCCATGGGACTGATCAAGGAAGGTGATGATTTCGCGGTCCTGTCGGACATTCTGGGTGATGAGGATCATCTTGGCGACATGGATTTCAAGGTGGCTGGTTCTGATGCCGGCATCACCTCGCTGCAGATGGATATCAAGATCACCTCGATCACCGCGGAAATCATGGAGATCGCGCTGGAGCAGGCCCGTGAAGGCCGGATCCATATTCTTGATGAAATGGCCAAGGCTCTCAACTCTGCAAGAGACGGTCTCGCTGATAGCGCGCCAAAGATCACCACGATGAAGATTCCTGTCGACAAGATCCGTGACATTATCGGCCCTGGTGGCAAGATCATCCGTGAAATCTGCGAGACAACCGGCGCCAAAATTGACATTGACGATGATGGCACAGTCAAGGTCGCCGCTGTGACGGGAACGTCTGGTGAGGCGGCGGTTGCCCGCATTCGTGACATTGTTGCGGAGCCGGAGCTTGGCGTCATTTATAATGGCAAGGTCGTCAAGACGGTTGATTTTGGTGCGTTTGTGAATTTCCTTGGCGCAAAGGATGGCCTTGTTCATATTTCCGAACTGCAGAATGGCAGAACGGAAAAAACGACAGACATCTGCAAGGAAGGTGATGAGGTCAAGGTCAAGGTGATCGGCTTCGACGATCGCGGCAAGGTGAAGCTGTCGATGAAGCGCGTCGATCAGGAGACAGGTGCAGACCTTGAGGCAGCTGGGTCAGATGAAGGCGACGTCGCCTAGATCGGCTCTGTTTGCGATGAAAGCAGCGTGGGTGGGCGGCAAGCCCGCCCCCGCGTTTCCGTGGGAACAAGGTTTTTGCGATGACTGACAGGGTGAATGTGTTGGTGACTGGTGGTGCCGGCTATATTGGCAGCCACATGGTGCTGGCGCTTCTGGATGCTGGGTATTCACCTCTGATTCTTGACGATTTTTCCACTGGCCATGAACAGCTTGTTCCTGCTGGTGTTCCGGTAATCCGTGGTAATGTTGGTGACCGGGAAGTTACTGACAGGCTGTTTGCAGACCATGATATCGACGCGGTGGCCCATTTTGCCGCTTCGATCGTGGTTCCAGAATCGGTTGCTGATCCCTTGAAATATTATCTCAACAACACGGTCAGCACGGCGCGGCTGATAGCGGCCTGTACAGATGCCGCTGTTGGACGCTTCATTTTTTCCTCAACAGCTGCCGTTTATGGCAATCAGGATGTAAGCCTGCTTGACGAGGATGTCACCTGTCGTCCGGAGAATCCCTATGGTACATCAAAGCTGATGTCCGAACAGATTCTCCGCGACGCGTCAAAGGCGCATGATCTGTCCTATGTGGCGCTGCGTTATTTCAATGTCGCCGGGGCGGATTCTGCCGGTCGCGCAGGGCAATTGTCAAAACCGGCAACCCATCTGATCAAGGTTGCGGTTGAAGTGGCCACCGGTCAGCGCGATGCTATGCAAGTGTTTGGAACTGACTATCCGACTGATGATGGTACCTGTATCAGAGACTATATTCACATCACTGATCTGATTGCGGCGCATATGGCGGCCCTTGAGTATCTTCTTGGCGGGGGTGCACCGCTCACGCTGAATTGTGGCTATGGCAGGGGAAGCTCGGTGCATCAGGTGCTGGAATCAGTGACCCGTCTTTCAGGCATCAATCTGAATGTCGAGATGGCAGCGAGGCGGGCTGGCGATACGGCCGTACTGGTTGCTGATTCCACACGCCTGCGCCACCAGCTTGGCTGGAAGCCGGAGCATGATGATCTTGATGACATTGTGCGCTCAGCGCTGGCATGGGAACGCAGCCAGCTTGGTTAGAGTTCGCGCGGCACACCGACAGTGTTGAAGCCACCATCGACAAAATGCGTCTCGCCGGTCACACCGGATGAAAGATCTGAAATCAGATACAGACCGGATTTGCCAACCTCGTGAATATCCGGATTGCGGCCAAGGGGGGCGGCGTCCTCGGAGTGGCGATAGATATGCCGCGCTCCGGTGATTGCCGCGCCGGCAAGGGTTTTCATTGGCCCGGCTGACAGCCCATTGACCCGGATATTCTCGCCTCCTAGATCGACGGCTAGGTAGCGGACGGAACTTTCCAGCGCTGCCTTGGCGACGCCCATGACATTGTAATTTGGCGCAATCCGTTGCGCGCCAATGTAGCTGAGCGTAAGCAATGCACCGCCATCCGGCATCATTTTGCGGGCGCACTGCGCCGTTTCGGTGAAGGAGAAGGCAGAGACCATCATGGTGTTGCTGAAATTGTCGCGGCTGGTGTTCAGATACGGGCCTTTCAACTCGTTCTTGTCTGAAAAACCAAGCGCATGAACGACGAAATCGATTTTCTTCCAGCGTTCCGACAGCGTCTCGAAGCAGCGTTGAACCGCACCTTCATGGGCAACGTCGCATTCAATCAGAATGTCTGAATTGACCGATTTCGCCAGTGGCTGCAGGCGCTTGCCAAAGCCCTCCATCTGGTAGGAAAAAGCAAGCTCGGCACCCTGTGCCGCCGCCGCCGCCGCAATGCCCCAGGCAATAGACCGTTCATTGGCCACGCCCATGATCAGGCCGCGCTTTCCGGCGAGAAGATTTCCGGTCATGCCTGACATGCTCAGACCTTTCGCAACGCCAGAGTGGCATTGGTGCCACCGAAACCAAATGAATTCGATAGCGCCAGCTTGATCTCCGCATCGTCGATCCGGGTAGAGGGAACGGGAATGTCACCAATGGCCGGGTCGGGATTGTCGATGTTGGCCGAGGCGGCGATAAAGCTTTCCTGCATCATGATCATCGTGTAGATGGCTTCCTGCACACCGGTTGCACCCAGTGAATGTCCGGTCAGTGACTTTGTCGAGGTGACAACCGGCAGATAACCGCGGGGGCCAAACACCTCGTGCACGGCGTCCAACTCCTTGACGTCACCAACAGGGGTCGAGGTGCCATGCGCGTTGATATAGTCAACCTGATCGGTGAGTGTGTTGCCGTCAAAACCAGCAAGCGCAAGCTCCATACAGCGTACCGCCCCCTCGCCCGATGGGGCGACCATGTCATGCCCATCCGAATTCGCACCATAGCCAACAAGCTCGGCATAGATTCTGGCACCCCTCGCAATGGCACGATCCATATCCTCGAGAACGACCATGCCGCCACCGCCAGCAATCACGAAACCATCCCGGTCGGCATCATAGGCGCGCGACGCCTTTTCTGGCGTGTCATTATATTTGGAAGACATGGCACCCATGGCGTCAAACAGAACGGAAAGCGTCCAGTGAAGCTCCTCGCCACCACCGGCAAAAACAATATCCTGACTGCCGCTGCGAATGGCGTCGGCACCCGAGGTGATGCAATGTGCTGAGGTGGAGCAGGCTGAAGTGATCGAATAATTCAGCCCCTTGATCTTAAAGAAAGTGGCAATACAGGCGGACACGGTTGATGACATGCAGCGCGGCACCATATAGGGGCCGACACGCTTTGGCCCCTTTTCCCGTGTCGTGTCAAAGGCAGTCAGCATATTCGCTGTTGAGGGACCGCCTGAGCCTGCGATCAAGCCCGTTCGCGGGTTCGACACCTCGTCCTCACCAAGGCCGGCATCGACGATGGCCTGTTCCATGGCTAGCACCGCGTAGGCTGCGCCGTCGCCCATGAAGCGCATTTGCTTGCGGTCGATATGATCGGTGATATCCATTTTGACAGAGCCGTGGATTTGGCTACGGAATCCGAGCTCCGCATAGTCGAGTGCAGCAACAATACCTGATTTTCCATGGCGAAGCGCATCTGTCACTTCGGCGACGTTATTGCCAATTGACGAGACAATACCAATACCTGTTATGGCGACGCGGCGCATTCTATTCTCCCTCGGGTTTGAAGAGTCCAACGCGGATGTCATTGGCTTCGAAAACGACTTCGCCATCACACAGAACCTTGCCGTCGGCGATTCCCATGACCAGTCGGCGCATGATGACGCGTTTCATATCCAGACGAAATGTAACGAGCTTGTTTGTCGGCAGAATCTGACCGGTGAATTTTACCTCACCTACGGACAGCGCGCGACCACGCCCTTTTCCACCAGCCCAGCCCAGAAAGAAGCCAACCAACTGCCATAGTGCATCCATGCCAAGACAGCCCGGCATGACAGGATCACCGTCGAAATGGCAAGGAAAAAACCAGAGATCGGGATTTAGATCAAATTCGGCATCAATCTCGCCCTTGTCGAATAGACCGCCCGTTTCCCGAATGTTGATGATCCGGTCACACATCAACATCGGCGGTAGTGGCAATTGTGGGTTGCCAGGCCCGAACATCTCACCTTTCGCACAATTTATTAACTCGTCATAGGTGAATTCGTTCTGGTCTCTTGGCAACATAACCGGTCCCTTTATCAAACGCATCAGGTGATTTAATAAAAAGCATGAAAAGCGGCATCAAGCAAAGCCAATATTGACAAATTTGCCCATGAGCTTCATTTTGCTGCTGGAGGCGAATGTTCAAAAAGTGCAAAACGACGTTGATGGATAAGCCAAATGGGTACAGATATGACATCTTGCGTCCAGTTGAATTTGGAAAACAGGCTACGGCTTGCTGGATTGCGCCCGACACGCCAACGCGTCGCCATCGCCAAACTGCTTCTCGACGGGCGTCACCGGCATATATCGGCAGAAAGTTTGAGCATGGAAATTCGTGAATCCGGTACACAGATGGCAGATGGCACCATATACAATACGTTAAATCAGTTTACCGATGCCGGCCTGTTACGGCGGGTGACAGTGCATAATGAATATAGCTTGTTTGACACAAATGTTGAGCATCACCATCATTTCTATGACTCGGATGCCGACTGTTTGATTGATATTCCAGCAGATCAAGTCGTCTTAGATGTACTTCCAGATGCGCCTGATGGCTACGAATACCAGTCCATTGATGTGACAATCAATATCCGCTCAGGCTGACAATTTAGGCTATGCTTGCGACGTTGCGTCGCCGAATTCGTTGTGTTCTGGCACCCATTCAGATAATAGTTTAAACTCACTTCAAACTGCTTGACGGATAGTAAAAAGTCATGCTGTTTTATATTTGAAGCGCCTTTTAAAATCGTGAAAAATAAGGGAATTGGAGACTATTAATGGATGGTGAAAACAGATGTCCGATAATGCATGGGTCAGTAAATAATGCTGCAAGCGGCGGTACAACTACGAAGGACTGGTGGCCTAATCAACTCAACCTCAAAATTTTACATCAGCATTCTGTCAAGGCAGATCCGATGGACCCAGGTTTTGACTATGCTGAGGCCTTTAAAAATCTTGACTACAAAGCACTAAAGCAAGATCTGCATGATTTAATGACCGAATCGAAGGATTGGTGGCCAGCCGATTACGGGCATTATGGCCCGTTTTTCATCCGCATGACATGGCATGCCGCTGGCACTTACAGAACCGCAGATGGCCGTGGTGGCGGAGGCACGGGTGCACAGCGTTTTGCGCCGCTTAACAGTTGGCCTGACAATGGCAACCTTGATAAGGCGCGTCGTCTCTTATGGCCGATCAAGCAGAAATATGGCAAGAATATTAGCTGGGCCGATCTGCTGATTCTGACTGGCAATGTCGCCATCGAGTCCATGGGCGGCAAGACTTTTGGCTTTAGTGGTGGTCGCGCTGACATCTGGGCGCCTGAAGAAGATATCTATTGGGGTATTGAGACGGATTGGCTTGGTAATAACCGCTATAGCGGTGAACGTGAGCTCGCTCATCCCCTTGCTGCAGTTCAAATGGGTTTGATATATGTGAATCCTGAGGGTCCGGACGGTAATCCTGACCCACTTGCCAGTGCTAAGGATATCCGTGAAACGTTCGCGCGCATGGCGATGAATGATGAAGAAACAGTTGCACTAACCGCTGGCGGACATACTTTTGGCAAGGCGCATGGTGCAGGGGATGCTGCGCTTGTTGGGCCTGAGCCCGAAGGGGCACCAATGGAACAAATGGGCCTTGGTTGGATTAGCACGCATGGTAGCGGCAAAGGTCGTGATGCAATCACTAGTGGTATTGAGGGGGCTTGGACAGCCAACCCAACTAAGTGGGACAACGGATATTTTGACTTGCTGCTCGGTTATGAGTGGGAGCTTACTAAAAGCCCCGCTGGTGCTTATATCTGGCACGCGATCGATCCAAAGTCGGAAGACCTTGCGCCCGACGCCGAGGACTCTTCAGTGCGTGTACCGACAATGATGACGACTGCCGATATGGCAATGCGCGAAGATCCAATTTATCGGAAAATTTCTGAGCGTTTTCACGCCAACCCAGATCAATTTGCTGACGCTTTTGCCCGTGCCTGGTTCAAACTTCTGCATCGTGACATGGGACCACGTAGCCGTTACATAGGGCCCGAGGTGCCAGAAGAAATTCTGATCTGGCAGGACCCCGTCCCGGCAGGCAATGCCGACTATGATATAGAGCTGGTGAAAGCGCAGATTGTCAAAAGCGGGCTGAGCATACAGGAAATGGTGGAAACCGCCTGGGCCAGTGCTTCGACCTACCGTGGGTCTGACATGCGCGGCGGAGCCAACGGTGCGCGGATCCGCCTGGCCCCGCAAAAGGACTGGGAGGTCAACAAGCCAGATCAACTCGCCCGTGTTCTAGGTGTCCTTGAGGGGATTGCTAATGGAACAGGGGCGTCAGTTTCTGATGTAATTGTTCTTGCCGGCAATGTTGGCATTGAACAGGCCTCGGGGCTATCGGTGCCGTTCGTCCCTGGACGTGGTGATGCTAGCCTGAACGACACCGATGTCGATTCTTTCGCTGTTCTCGAGCCAGAAGCAGATGGTTTTCGAAATTATCTGCGTGAGGATTACTCTATTAGCCCGGAGGAGCTGCTTCTCGACAAGGCCCATCTTCTTGGCCTTTCTGCACCGGAAATGACGGTGCTTGTGGGAGGCATGCGCTCGCTTGGCATCAGCTCAGATGGTCATGGTGTTTTCACGGATAATCAAGACAAGTTGTCAAATGATTTCTTCAAGAATCTGCTGGACATGGATGTCGAGTGGAAGCCGAGTGAAAGCAATGTCTACATCGGAGTTGAACGTGTCAGCGGCAAGACTGTTCGGACCGGTACACGCGTTGATCTGGTCTTTGGTTCGAATTCGCAGTTGCGGGCTCTTGCCGAAGTCTATGCTAGTGATGATTCGGCTGACAAATTTGTCAGTGATTTTGTCTATGCTTGGGTAAAAGTGATGAACAATGACCGATTTGACGTTGCCTAGTTTGTTCAACAGCGGTTGATCATCTTCAACAAATTAAAGCGTTCCAGCTGTTGCTGGAGCGCCTTTTTTTGCCAAGACGGTTGTGGCTGTAATAGATTCTGGCGTTGGTCAGTCTAGAATCTCCGTTGGAAGCACGCCCCATATAGAGTCGCGCTTTATCCATCCCCGCATACTATCCGAAGCCACCTTACACATGTTTGCTGGACAGGATTGCAATTCAAGAAGGGCATTTCTCTCAGCGATGGCGATGACGTGTCCTGTGTCATTGCCGGTAGCGTAGACTTTTGCCGACCCATCAGTTACTAATGCCATTCGCCGAAGCGATAGGACTGAGCCGCGCATCCAACCATTCGTCCCCTCATGATCAACCACTTTCCGCCAGATGCCAAACTCGGCCTCGACCAGCAAAGGCAGACCTGATTTATTATAGCGCCATAGAACTGGGTATTCGCGGCCGGGCCCGGCGCGCATATTAACTTCGTTAAATTTCAGCGTCACATAACGGGGTACCGGTAATCCGCTGCCACGCACTGTTACCTTTGCTTCCTGAGCCAGTGATGGACTAGCAGCTAGCCAAAAATATCCGGTACCAATGAAACAGGTGGTGAGAGTGAGTGACAAAAGGTGTAGGAAGAGCGGAAAATGTTTTTTCATGATAAGCCAGTTCTGGTATTCTTTTTTGCCAAATTATTGCACATTCAGGTCATACTTCGTTTAGCGTATAGGATGAACTGTCCAAACAAGTATAAAATAGTATTTTTTTTATACGGACGCCAGTGACGTTCGTTCCAATC
>CAJWKB010000035.1 GCA_913042065.1 uncultured Alphaproteobacteria bacterium
ATGGAGCCGCTGTTGGCATCAGAGCAGAGACTATCAATAGGCTTGTCGAGGAATACTATGGGCAACTTGAGGAGGGGGCCAAGACCCCAACCTACAGATTTCCTATTGGCGATCAGCGGCCGAGGCGGTCAGGTGCGCTGGCTGCTTCGATTGCAGTACTGCTGGCTGTTGGTGGCTATACTGGTTGGTATTTTATGGATCGGCCGCAGACAATTGAAGATGTTCTGAGCGAAAATGCTCAAACTGCGCTGGTAACCCCTGAAATAGAGAGCACTATGACTGAAAGTGGCGCTCTGGGCGGCGGGGCTGATGCACGCCCTGATCAGATCACGGGTTTCGATGAAACGGAAGACAATGATGTGTTGCCACTTGTCGAGACAGTTCAGAATGGCGTGCAATCTGATAATGCCGAAGGCCTGTCGTTTGTTGACGACACACAGATAGAAATTGCCGGTGTTGGCGATGCTGACAATTCTCGCCTGGTTAAGCCACCGTTGGAACCGGACGGAGACGATGTTCAATCTAGGGATAATATGGATAAGGCCGATTTGTCGGCATACACGCAATCAGAAACAGAACCCGGTTTGCCTCTTGCTGGCACGATTGAGACGGCTGGCGCAAGCGCAGGTGCAAGTGTTGATTTGTCGCTTGACAGTGGCGAGATCGGGCAGGAGTTGAAACCTGATCAAGGATCAGCCATCGCCAATCAGCGCGATCCAGCAAATGAGTTGACGCTGCGAGCGTTGTCCTCGAGCTGGGTGGAAATCGTAAGAAATGACGGCGAAGAGGTTATGACAAGGCTGATGCGTGCGGGTGACACTTACCTAATCGATTCTAGTGACAGTCTTTACTTAAGTACAGGAAATGCCGGCGGTCTAGAATTTGTGTTTAACGATGGCACAATAAAGGCAGTTGGCGAGACTGGTGAGATTGTCAGAGACTTACCTCTATTGATCAGCGGATTGAAAGCCAAGCTTTGAGCCCACTGCCTGTTGATACTGATAATCAAGACTGAAACACCGATGGTCGTCCTGTTGCTGTGGCGTTGTCCGGCGTGAGCGGTTATAGATTTATCGAGTTGACACGCCTATTGCCCATCTTTCAAATGCTGATCTAAAATTGTCTGCTCTGGAGTGAGACTTGTCAAACGCATACCGAGCCTATCGCACAATTGAGCGCCGGCAATGCCAGCAAATTATGGTCGGGAATGTTCCCGTTGGCGGTGATGCGCCGATTTCCGTTCAGACCATGACCAATACGCTTACGACTGATGTTGAGGCGACAATTGCCCAAATCAACAGTGCCGCCGAGGCGGGCGCTGATATCGTGCGAGTGTCCTGCCCAGATGAGGAAAGTACAGCAGCTCTGCAGACAATCTGTCAGAATAGCCCCGTTCCCGTTATTGCCGATATTCATTTCCACTATAGGCGTGCCATTGAAGCGGCCAAAGCAGGTGCCGCCTGCTTAAGGATCAATCCTGGAAATATAGGCAAGGCCGAGCGCGTTCGCGAGGTGATCAAGGCTGCCCGCGATCATGGATGTTCGATGCGTATTGGTGTCAATGCTGGGTCGTTGGAACGCCATCTGCTCGAGAAATACGCTGAACCTTGTCCGGAGGCTTTGGTGGAGTCTGCGCTCGATCATGCCCGGATTCTTCAAGATTATGATTTTCACGAGTTCAAGATCTCCGTGAAGGCCTCTGATGTTTTTCTTGCAGTAGCCGCCTACCAACAGCTTGCTGAGGCAATTGACTGCCCTCTTCACATTGGCATTACAGAGGCAGGCGGGCTGCGAGCTGGTACTGTTAAATCTTCTATTGGCCTTGGCAACTTACTGTGGGCTGGAATTGGAGATACTGTGCGCGTGTCTTTGTCTGCTGATCCCGCAGAAGAGGTTAAAGTGGCTTATGAGATGCTCAAATCGCTTGGCTTGCGGCGGCGCGGTGTCACGGTAATTTCATGCCCGTCTTGCGCGCGGCAGCAGTTCAATGTGATTGAGACAGTGCAGATCATTGAGGACCGGCTACAACATATCGACGAACCAATTTCCGTCTCGATCATTGGCTGCGTCGTTAATGGCCCCGGCGAGGCGCGTGAGACCGATATCGGCCTCACTGGTGGTGGCAAGGGTACGCACCAGATATATGTGTCTGGGCTTGCTGATCACCGTCTGTCAAATGAAGATCTAGTCGAGCATATTGTTAGCATGGTCGAAGAGCGCGCAGCCAAAATTAAAGAACAGAAGCATGCTGAACTCCAACCAGAAAAGATACGTGCCGAAGGCATGACGGAGACACTTTGAAAATGTCACGTTTGCAGCCTGTACGAGGAACTACAGACCTTCTGCCGGAGACAATGGCCGCGCACCGTAAGGTCATTGACACGGCGCGCAATTGCTCCGCCTATTATGGGTTTCAAGAGATGGCCACGCCCATATTTGAATTCTCTGAGATTTTTTCGCGGCCGCTTGGCGAAAGCAGTGATGTTGTCACCAAGGAAACATATAATTTCATTGATCGCGGTGGTGAGAATTTGACATTGCGCCCTGAAAACACGGCTGGTGTGGTGCGGGCGATGATTTCAAACGGCCTAACTCAGTCATTGCCGCTGAAATATTTCTATGCCGGTCCAATGTTTCGCTATGAGCGGCCACAGAAGGGGAGGATGCGTCAATTTCACCAGATTGGAGTTGAATATCTTGGCTGTGTTGAGCCTCTGTCAGACGTCGAAATTATCGCCTGCGGCGCCCGTTTTTTGCGGAATTTGGGGGTTCTTGATCAGTGTGTTCTCCATCTGAACTCGCTCGGTGATACCGAAAGTCGTCTTGGATATAGGAGCGCTCTTGTCGCGTTTCTGACCCAGCATGAGGATGATTTGTCAGAGAACAGCAAGTTGCGATTGCGTGCTAACCCGCTGCGAATTTTGGACTCAAAAGATTTGGGAGATCGCCAGATATTGCTTGAAGCGCCCAAGCTTCAGGACTATTTAAACGATTCCTCAATGGCTCATTTTTCCGCTGTTACTGCAGCACTCGATGCCGCTAGCATCGAGTGGAAATTTGATCCGCTTCTGGTCCGTGGGCTTGATTATTATTGCCATAGTGCATTTGAATTCATCACTGATGCTTTGGGTGCACAGGGCACCGTTCTTGGCGGTGGGCGATATGATGGGCTTGCCGAGATGTTAGGTGGCCCACCCATTGCTGGTGTCGGTTGGGCTGCTGGCATTGAGCGGCTTGCTTTGCTTGTTGGTGCGGGTAATCTTGAGGCGCCTGATATTGCTATTATTGCTGCAGAGTCGTCGGCGCAGATTATTGCTTTCCGTATTGCCGAGGATTTGCGATCTGCAGGTCTCTCTGTTGATATTCCTGTGTCTGGAAACATGGGTAAGAAAATGAAAAAGGTTGACCGCGCTGGGATTCGGTTTGCCGGAATCATTGGTGGCGCTGAAATGGCAAATGGCACTGTGCAATTGCGCGACTTGCGTGAGGGTAAACAGGAAGAACTCGAACAAAGCGGTCTCGTCAGTGCCATCGTCACCCGTCTTGATCGGCGCTAGTCAGTATTTACACGAATGAGAGGAATGTGTTTATGAGCCTCGACTCAATGATGGACAAGGTGTTGCAGCGGCGTGTAGAGGTTGAGCAGTGTCTGTCCCAAGCCGCTGAAATGGCCCCTGCCGAGATGGCCAAATTGTCCCGTGAACTGAATGAATTGCGGCCGGTATGTGAACAGATAGAGCTAGTCATTCGTCTTACCACGGAGATTGCCGACGCCCGCTTGATGGTCGATGAAGCTGGTGAGGATGCTGAAATGGCGGAGATGGCACGCCTGGAACTTGAGGAGCTTTCCAATCAGATTCCTAACGAGCAACAAAAGCTGCAACTACTTTTGCTGCCGAAGGACAAGGATGACTCGCGCAACGCTATTCTCGAGGTGCGTGCGGGGACAGGCGGGGATGAAGCAGCGCTTTTTGCCGCTGACCTGTTTGCTATGTACCAGAGATTTGCGGCGAAGCATGACTGGAAATTCGAGATAATGGAAGTTTCCGAAACAGGTATTGGCGGTTATAAGGAAGCTACAGCCAATATCGCCGGTTCAAATGTGTTTGCGAGGTTGAAATTCGAATCTGGTGTGCATCGAGTTCAACGTGTCCCGGAGACGGAAACGGGAGGCCGCATTCACACTTCAGCAGCAACTGTGGCGGTTCTACCCGAGGCTGAGGACGTCGATATTGACATTGTTGAGACGGATTTGCGCATAGATGTTTTTCGCGCTTCGGGACCGGGTGGACAGTCAGTTAATACCACCGACTCAGCAGTGCGCATCACGCATCTGCCTACAGGTATTGTGGTTAGTCAGCAGGATGAGAAGTCGCAGCATAAAAATAGGTCAAAGGCGATGAAGATTCTCAGAGCCCGAATTTATGATGCCGAACGAGCTAGGATGGAGGCTGAACGTGCGGCGTCTCGCAAAGGTCAGGTCGGGTCCGGTGACCGCTCGGAGCGAATCAGAACCTATAATTTCCCGCAGGGCCGGGTGACTGATCATCGGATCAATCTGACGATCTACAAGCTTGATCGGATTGTTGCTGGCGAGGCGCTCGAAGAGGTGATAGAGGCACTTGTTGCTGAGGATCAGGCCCGCCGCCTTGCCGAAGGTGTCAAATAGCCGGCTGATATAGGCATGTCATTGGGCATGGCTACCTAGGGCGAATTGGGGTGTGCATGACCATTGAAGCGCGAAAAATTCTTGGGCCCGCTGCTAACGCATTAGCGCAGGCTGGCATTTCAAATGCGCGGCAGGATGCGCGCCTTCTTCTTGGTCTTGTTCTGGGTTGTGACCACGCTGTCTTACCCCATGAGCAGTTGCAGAATTGGTCCAATGATCTGCAAATCAGATTTCAGGCGTATCTCAGTCGACGAATGGCTGGCGAGCCAGTTAGTCGTATCCGCGGATGGCGGGAATTTTGGTCACTTGATTTTGAGCTGTCCAAAGCCACACTTGATCCTCGCCCTGACTCAGAAACCCTTGTTGAGCATGCAGTTGCTTTTGGGCGGGTATATCCCGCAGGGTCCATGGCAGGCCGGCTGCAGATACTTGATATAGGCACAGGCAGTGGGTGCCTGCTACTTTCTTGCCTGTCAGAGTTGAAAATGGCGACGGGGATTGGCATTGACAATAATTCTGATGCGATTGCAATGGCCGCACATAATGCTAACGTCCTTGGTTTTGAAAACCGTTCCGCGTTTGTCTTGGCTGACTTCACAATTGATTTGGCGCATCTCGGGTGCTTTGATATTATTTTGTGTAATCCGCCCTACGTCCCCTCGGCACAGATTGCTAATCTCAGTCCTGAGGTTGCTCTTTATGATCCCCAATTAGCACTGGATGGTGGGTTGGATGGTCTCGATTCCTGGAGGCTTCTGATGCCACAAATGCTAAACTTGTTGTCGGCGCATGGGCAGGTTTTTGTGGAAATCGGAGATGGCCAGAGTTCTGATGTCTTGGCTCTCGCCAGTTTGGCCGGTTTGTCAAACATCGGTATCTATAACGATCTCTCCGGTATCGTGCGATGCCTCTCGTTTTCTAGGGGTGCCGATCACGCATTTCAGCCCAAAATGTCTAATGGTTGACAATTTTGCTTGATATCTATGACGATCAGCGGTTATGCTTAGAAATCGCTGAAGTAATGGTCGCCAATGACAGGCGCTAGCGCAATATCCCAAAAGAACGGGACAACTTACCGCATGCATGTAAAGCGCCTTTTTAAAGGTTTTCACATGCGGTCCATTTTTGACAACTGGTAACAAAATTTATGAGACAACCTCAGAATGCTAAACGTGGCCGTGGTCGTGGCCGTCGTGGAAACGGTGGGGGGCAGCCACATGTACCTAACCGGAACACCTCATACGAATCCAATGGTCCAGATGTGAAACTTCGGGGCAACGCGCAGCAATTGTACGAAAAATATACGGCACTTGCTCACGATGCGTCTTCATCCGGTGAGCGGATTTCAGCTGAGGGCTACAGTCAATTTGCTGACCACTATTTCAGGCTACATCAGGCTGCTGTAGGTGCTGCTGAAGCACGGCGACAGAATGACAGTGCCGGTGACCAATCCGGCCAGCCGCGTAACAGGGCGCAGCCAGAATCACCGGATGTGGGTGATAAGCAACCTGAGGCTAACGTTAAGGGTGATAAGACTGGAGGTGGAGAGGAAACCATTGCTAAAGGTAGTGCCGCCAGCGATTCTGCTGCGAAGGATGGGGCTGAAGTTGTTAAAATCAGCCCGGCGGACTCTCCAGAGGCTGTTCCGGAAGAACAGGACTCGGCCTCTGCCTGATTGTCTGGTTTGTCGCCACAGGCGCGGGCCAATTATGATTAATATGTTAGAATTGAAAACTTGTCGCCAAGCCTGACAGTGCCACCTTGCGTCACTCTCGCAAATATACCGAAATAAGTATGGCCAAGTGCGTTTTCCATGAGATGCAGATAGTGATGGTCGCGCTCTGCAGTTTCAGGGTTGACATCAATCGCTGCGCAGCGGCTCACAGGTTCAGTCACATCAAGCCGCACGTCGCCAACGGCTAGTGTTTTACCAACCAATGCTAATTCCTCAAATGGGGTAGTTGTATTGAAGATGATGTTCAAACGAAACCGCCTTGAGTCGGGTGTAGTTCCGGTTAAACCTGCAAAGTCCGTAATTGATGCGGATCCTCCGAGCGAAATTAGGGGCGCTTTTGTATCGGTAAATGCGCCATTATCGAGGCAGACCATTTTTGCGGGTCCTGGCAACTGTCCTTGCAGAAGCTCATCGAAAAATGCAGCAACGGCGCTGCGCCCCGCGTCGCTCTTCATATCGGCGGTCAAGAGCAACTCGCCATTGCGGCTGAGGATTATCTTCTCGCATTTTTGATCCATTTCAAAATCACAATCGATATTGGCAAGCGCCTCATGACTCATCAGTTGGAGGAAAAAGGCTTTTTTGAGCCATATGCCGTCATCGACCCTCTCGTTTCCGCCACCTATGGCATAATTTCTGTCTCCAGGGAAATGAGCGCTAGCCGACAGGTGTGCGATCGCTAGTGCCTGCCCGGAGAGGCCTTTTACCGGATATCGCCAAAGCTGAGAAATTCGAAATGCGCCGGGTGTTGATCCTGTAGGTTGTTCAGTCACGATGCTATTCGTCCAGAAGCGTCAAATCATTGGTCACATAGCGGAGCGCTCCGTTTGCCAGGACTTCATTGTCGATAAGCATCACTGTCCGTCTAAAACCATCAAGCAGTGACGGGTCGATTTTTTCGCCAGTAGGCAGGCTGACCGTGAGCGGGTTAACCCGCCGGTTATTCACCAGAATTTCATAATGGAGATGCGGTCCGGTTGACCGCCCGGAGGATCCAACATAGCCGATAACTTGTCCCTGCTGAACGCGCGCGCCTGGGGTAATCCCTTTGGCGATACGCGACATATGAGCATAGGCAGTGGAGTAGGTGACGTTGTGTTTGATCTGGACGTAACGTCCATAGCTGCCCAGCCAGCCTGCCTTTTTGATCGTTCCGCTTCCTGCGGCAATTATCGGCGTACCCAAGGGTGCGCTAAAGTCGACGCCGCGATGCATTGCATTATAACCGCTGATTGGGTGTCTACGCATGCCAAACGAAGAGGACAGTCGCGCACCGGCGATTGGTGTTCGGATCAATGTTCGGGCAGCAGAATTTCCGTTTTTGTCAAACCAGCCAGCACCCTTGTCATCCTTATTGAATCGGTAAAAACCGAGTTGGTCGCCTGAAAGACGTAGCCCGGCATAGTGGAGCTGTGTGCCGATTTCCTTGCCACTGAGCAGATCAATATTCCGTTCATAGAGCATTTCAAAAGCATCCCCCGGCTGGATCTCTCGCTGAAAATCAACGGAAAAGCCCATTATTCTAATATATTCGAGCAAGGCGTTGTCCGGCACCGCTGATACTGCAGCGGCTTTATAGATAGAATTGTCAATAACTCCGTGGGCAAAGGTCAGATAGCTTTCAACAGGCCGAATAGCCGTCAGTGTCAGCCATCCTGCTTTCGGATCGCGCAGTGTGTAAATGTCACGGCCAACGCGGTTGGAAAAGACAAAGCCGTCCTTGCTAACAGTAAATTTTAGCCCCACGGGGAGAGAGCGAAGGCTCGTTTTGGAAGCCATTGCCTTAATCGATGCTGCAAGATCCTGATCTGAGTAACCGGCACGCCGCAATAATTTGCCAACGCCCTCGCCAGAGCGCAGTTCGTAAACTTCCTCGTCGCTGCTTTCAAGGCCGGTTTGCTGCGTA
The DNA here is from genome assembly GCA_913042065.1 of uncultured Alphaproteobacteria bacterium. Next base: position 8,311 of record CAJWKB010000035.1, read on the forward strand.
ATCATCTGCCCAAGCGTTGCTGTTGAGCTTGGAAAAATGTCTTCAATTGATGGCCTGGGCTCAGGTGTTGTTATCTCGATTGGGATAGCTGCGTAGGCCAGGGCAATGTCGGGACGCGGTATTGGCAGCGGCAGTTCGGAGTGGTAGATCGGCTCCAACCCACCAGTATCGAGCGCGATATCTGGTATTGCTGGCGTTGCCGCATTTGCCACCTGTATAATACCAGAAACAACTGTGGCGGCGGTCAGTGCGCCCAGTCGACATCTAGTCAAGCGAACGCTTGCTCTGTCAATGCAGCTGACTATTTTTTTCATGATGCGGGGCCTAGCCTCTGCCAATGTCTGTAGAAAACACCGCATATAATTGATTAATTTGAGAATCTAGTCAATCTTTTCTCACATCATCAACGCGCGGCAACGTGGGTCGGTACTTACGCGGTTGGCTTCTCATTCTTGAGTTAGTCATCAAATTTGGTCAATTTGGGCTTGCATCGAGGTATTTTTTCAAAAAAGTATGATTAGGCAACAAAATGATTCACGCTCCAGTTCAGTTTCTGCTAACAAAATTCTTCGTGAGCAGGCACTACGTTTAACAAAGTGGCTTGTAATCACGGTTTGTCCTCAGTCGCTGACTTCGCCGGTGAAGAAAAAATGCGGATTTTCAAAAAAAGCTGAAAAAACACGCATTTTAGGGGTGGACAGCCACCTCGTATGATCATATAACGCGGCTCCGTTATGCCTTTCGGGCTGACGTAAATCGGTTGTCGCGACAAACATACAGACAAACGATCGCTATTTGAAAAAGTTGAAAGCATTTTGGAAGAGATTCGCGGGCGGCGGTACGTGATAACGTGTCGTCCTTTGTGATATAAAAGTCAGCCTGTTAAATCTCGTAAACGCTAATTTTGAACAAAAGTTAACGAACATGGATTAAATAGGCGGGCTATGTTCACGGATTTATCCGTTGAACCAGTCTAACCTAAGAGTTTGATCCTGGCTCAGAACGAACGCTGGCGGCATGCCTAACACATGCAAGT
>CAJWKB010000036.1 GCA_913042065.1 uncultured Alphaproteobacteria bacterium
AGATGGCGGCATTGGCGATGGCCAACGGTGCCGCAGCGGCAGCGGCCATCCGCACCCTGCGCCCCCCGGTGCATTTCAAATTACAGGGCAAAATGATCTCACAGGTGCAATGCTGGCGTGACACCCATGGAGGTGATGCGCTGAACCGGCTTCAGGACGCCGAGCTGTCAATCAAAACTGGTGGTCTTGATGAGCGGGTGATCTGTTCACAATGTCTGCTGGGATTGTCGCTGCGGGCAAAAAGCCTCCGCTGACCCTTCCCGGTGCTACATTACACCCAGCTTGACAAGAATGTTCTCCAGCTGGTCATGCGAGCAATTCTTCAGATGCACCGAGCCAATATCCCTGTTCTCATCCCACTCGATTGTCACATTGACGCCGGTAGCGGTGCTGGCCTTTTCCTCCAGATCTCGGATATTGGCAGATTTTTCTGGCGGACCTGTCTGCACCCGTGATCCATCGCCCTTTTTCACCAATGCCTCAACCTGGCGGGCGGAAAGGCCTTTTTTCACGATCTGCCGGGCCAATGCCATGCAATCCTTGTGATTGATGATAGGGCGAACCTGGCCCATTGAAAGCAGACCTTCCATCACCATATCCTGAACCTTTTCAGGCAATGTCAGAAGCCGCAGAAGATTGGCAATATGGCTTCTTGATTTTCCAATGATTTCAGATAATTGCTCTTGTGTATAGTCATGGTGAGCCAGCAATTTCTGATAGCCCTGCGCCTCTTCAATCGCCGACAGATCAGCCCGCTGGACATTCTCAATCAACGCAATTTCATAGGCCTGGGCATCCGTAAAATCCCGCACGATGGCCGGCACGATATGGAGTTGCGCCAGCTGCGCCGCGCGCCAGCGCCGCTCCCCGGCGATCAGCTCAAACCGTGTGGGCCGGTTGGGGCTGGGACGAACCAGAATTGGCTGGACGATCCCCTTCTGGCGGATCGAGTCAGCCAGCTCGGCCAGCGCATCCTGGGCAAAGACACGCCGCGGTTGCCACGGACCAGTGTTGATCCATTCGATTGGAATCTCACTCAAGCCGGACAGTCTGTCCGGAGCCGGAGCATCACTCTTTGGCACGGCAATACCGGCAGCAGCAGCCACTCCCACATCACCAAGCAGGGATGACAAACCCCGCCCCAATCCACGATTGGGCGCCGGGTTGCCACTTCGTTTTGTGCCTTGTGTCCGGTTTTTTTTCTTGTCACTCATGCAGCTTGCCTTTCCTGGGTCAACACCTCGGCAGCCAACGCCGCATAGGCCTGTGATCCCGGGCATTTCAGATCATACATCAAAACAGGCTGGCCAAAGGACGGGGCTTCTGACACCCGCACATTGCGGGGAATCACCGTATCATAGACCAGATGCCCCAGATGGCCGCGCACATCATTGGCCACCATCGACGACAATCTGTTGCGCGTGTCATACATCGTCAGAACAATGCCCTGCATCAACAGATGCGGGTTGAGTCCGGCGCGAACAGCCTCAATCGTGTGCATCAGCTGCGTCAAACCCTCAAGCGCATAGAATTCGCATTGCAGCGGCACCAGGACAGAGGTGGCTGCCGTCAGTGAATTCACCGTGAGCATTCCCAGGGATGGTGGACAATCAATAATAACATATTGATAATCATGACAAATTTCAGATATCCCGTCCGCCAGCTGATACTCCCGGCGTTCCATATCCGTCAACTCGACCTCGGCTGCTGATAAATCAACCACGGCGGGGATGATGTCCAATCGTGGCACCAGAGTCGATTGCACCGCCTTGCGCGCCGTGCAGCCCGATGTGACCAGCCGATAGCTGTTGAATTCACGGTCAGCAATGCCAAGCCCGGTGCTGGCATTTCCCTGTGGGTCGAAATCAATCAACAAAACCCTGCGCCCACAGGCGGCAAGCGCTGTCGCCAGATTGACCGATGTTGTTGTTTTGCCAACGCCACCCTTTTGATTGGCAACAGCGACAATTCGCGGTGAGGCAGCCATGTTACAGCTCCAGATCAGGATGGCGAGTCGTGTTGAGTTCAAGGATCGCCCCATCCTGACTCGTTACACTTGGGTGAATGCGATGAACCATATTGGGGTAGCTTTGCAGAGCGGTCAATTCCTCTTGTAGCGAAGCGCCCTTTAAAAACAGGCATCTCTCAACAGAGGGCAACTGTCTGTCCAGCAGCAGCAGCAGTCGCTCGACGGAGGCGAGCGCCCGCGCTGTCACTATGTCGGCACCCAGTGCTGGAATCGCCTCGATCCGCTCGTTCCTGACAGTAGCCGTCAAACCCAATTCGCGGATAACTGTCTGCAGAAAGACTGATTTGCGCTGGTCCGACTCGACCAAGGTTACCTGATTGTCAGTGATGATCGACAGCACAAGCCCGGGAAAACCCGCGCCGCTGCCAATGTCGAGGATGTGGGCGCCATTCTCAGGGAGAAAAACCGCCAGCTGCGCCGAATCGAGGATATGCCGGCGCCAGGCATCGGCCAGCGTCGCCGAGGAGACAAGATTGATCCGCGGCTGCCATTTCGCAAGGAGGGCCAGATAGGCAGCCAGCTGGTCGATTGTTTCACGTGAAACATTAAGTTGATCGACCACTCTGCGATCAAGCGGGATTTGCCCTAAATCACCCAAAGTCACTGTACTTTGCCAGCCAGCTGCGCTGTATGGTCACCCATGATGGATGGTGTGGCAGAAGGCCGCTTCAGATGCCGTAGCACCGCCAGAACAGCTGCCGGCGTCATCCCGGGCAGGCGGTTTGCCTGGGCGATTGTATCGGGGCGGTGGCGTGTCAGCAGGTCACAGGCTTCAGCCGACAGACCGCCGACAGCAGAAAAATCCAAATCTGCCGGGATTTTCATCGCCTCGTCGCGTTTCAGCGCATCAATATCCGCGCGTTGGCGCTGCACATAGCTGGCATAGCGACAATCCGCCTCCAGCTGCTGATGCAACTGGCCGGGGATCTGCCCCAGTTCCGGCCATACCGCCTGCAGCCGTGCCAGCGTAATCCCCTCAAGCGAGAGAAGATCCGCGGCCGTGCGTGCCGCGCCATCGCGTGGCAATGGCAGGTCATATGAGCGCAGCATCCTTGGAGTCGCTGACAGTGAGGCAAGCTGATCACGCGCACTGGCAAGACGGGTAGATTTCTCCGTCCATGCCGCCAAACGCCGCGCGCCGACGCAGCCAAGCGCAATGCCACGCTCGGTCAATCGCTGATCAGCATTATCCGCCCGCAGCAACAGCCTGTATTCGGCGCGTGATGTGAACATCCGGTAGGGTTCGGGCGCGCCCTTGGTTGTCAGATCATCAATCATCACCCCGATATAGGCATCAGCGCGATCAAGGACGAAATCGGCGTCCCCACCGGCAGCCAGCAGGCTGGCATTGACGCCAGCAACCAGCCCCTGCGCCGCAGCCTCCTCATAGCCTGTTGTGCCATTGATCTGACCGGCCAGAAACAGGCCCGGCAGCTGGCGCAGACCAAGTGTGCGGGTGAGCGCCCTCGGATCGATGAAATCATATTCGATAGCATAGCCATATTGCATGATCTTTGCCGTTTTCAGCCCCGGGATCGATGCCACCAGCGCGTCCTGAACATCCCGTGGCAGACTCGTCGAGATCCCGTTCGGATAAACCATGGGATCGTCCAGCCCTTCAGGCTCCAGAAACAGCTGATGCGAGGTTTTATCAGCAAAACGGTGGACCTTGTCCTCGATTGACGGGCAATAGCGCGGCCCCTGACCGGAGATCTGTCCACTATAGACCGCCGACAGGTGGATCGAGGCAGCGATGATCCGATGTGTCTCGGCTGTCGTTCTGGTGATTCCACATTTGATCTGCGGCACGGTGATCTGGCTTGTCAGCGTTGAAAAGGGGATCGGCGGGTCATCTGCTGGCTGCATTTCCAGCGAGTCCCAGGCAATGGTCCGGCCATCCAGACGCGGCGGGGTTCCAGTTTTCAGCCGGCCCACAGGCAAATCGAGCGCCCGTAGCCGGGCGGCCAGGGCCTGAGAGGGCGATTCGCCAATCCGTCCAGCTGGTGTTTTTTCCGCTCCCAGATGGATCAGCCCATCAAGAAAGGTCCCTGTTGTCAGAACAACGGCACCTGCGCGAATGATGTCGCCGGCCTCAGTGACGATGCCACGGCAGTGACCAGCCTCGATATGAAGATCACCAACCGCCGCCTCAATGAGCGAAACCCCGGTCTGCTCGCCAAGAAGCGCCTGAATGGCAGAGCGGTAGAGCTGTCTGTCCGCCTGCGCCCGGGGGCCATGCACCGCCGGGCCACGGGATTTGTTCAGCATGCGGAATTGAATGCCAGCGCGGTCGATTGCCTGTCCCATCAACCCGTCAAGCGCATCAATCTCGCGGACAAGATGCCCCTTGCCAAGCCCTCCAATCGCAGGATTGCAGGACATTTCACCAATTTTTGACAGCTGCATCGTGACCAGCGCCACGCGCGCTCCCATCCGCGCAGCAGCAGCGGCGGCCTCGCTGCCGGCATGGCCTCCCCCAACAACAATTACATCATAAGTCATCACTATGTCCGCTCGGCTGTCATATGCAGTGTTATGCCCAGCTTTGGATCATTTTCCAATGCAAAAGGATGAAAAAATGGCATCGAGGAGATCCTCGGCGTCAATTTCGCCCGTGATGCGGCCAAGAGCAGCGGCGGCCGAACGAAATTCCTCGGCAACCAGTTCAGGAGCCTGCTCGAGATTCCCCTTCAATCCCGCCTCAAGCCCATGCAATGTTGCCTCCAGCGCCTGCCTGTGCCGCGCTCTGGTAATAATGGCGCTGTTCTGGGCACTGTTGACCTGCACAATTCTTGCAGAAAGTTGATCGAGGAACCCGTCAAAACCACGGTCATCGGCAAGCGACATCAAAAGCGCATTGTCAGGCAGGGTTCCGGTGATCCCGCGATCGGTTTTATTCACCACCAGAAAATGCTCACCCCCCGCACTCTCGGCAAGCGCCGCATAATCCTGTTGCCAATCATCACGCGAGCCATCGACGACGATGATGGTATGATCGGCCTCACCGGCAGCAGCCAGCGCGCGGGAAATGCCCTCTGTCTCAACCGCCCCCGCATTCTGCCGAATTCCCGCTGTATCGATGAGCGTCACCGGCACCCCGCCTACATCAAGGCTGACCGACACCAGATCACGTGTGGTCCCTGCCTCACCCGAAACAATGGCCACAGGGCGGTTGGCAATCCGATTCAACAATGTTGATTTGCCAGCATTGACGGGACCCAGAAGCGTTACCTGAACACCGTCGCGCACGCGTTCACCAATTCTGTTGTCATCCAGACAAGCTGAGATTTCCGCAATCAATGCGTCCACCCCCTCGCCAATCGACGCCACCACCGACGCCGGTATCTCCTCGTCGGGAAAATCAATAACAGCTTCCAGCTCCGCGGCAATCTTGATGATGGCCTGCCGCCACCGTGTCACCGGATCGCGCAGCGCGCCGCGCATCTGTGACCAAGCCTGCGCCAATTGCCGGCCTGTATCAGCCTCAATGATATCGGCGAGACTCTCGACACCCAGCAGATCTGTCTTGCCATTGTGAAACATCCGGTGGGTGAACTCACCTGCCACGGCAGGTCGCAATCCAGCCAGACCAGCAAGCGAAGCAAGCAGTGTCTGGGTGACAGCGACACCACCATGACAGTGAATTTCAACAACATCCTCACCCGTACTCGAGTGCGGCGCCGCCATGAATAGCAACAGCGCCTGATCAATCACCGCGCCTGTCCCATCAATCAATGTCTGTAGCGAGAAACGGCCGGGCTCAGGGCATTTCGCAACAAATGCCCCGGGGACGTCGGCGGCCCGGTCACCACTGATGCGGATCACGGCAATGGCCGATTTTCCAGGCGGTGTTGCCAGGGCATAGATGGTGTCGGTCTCGCTAGCCATCAGGGCTGCTCCATATTCTCTTTCACCGGACTGCGATTCTGCCTAGACTTATAACCAATCTCACCTTTCAGCAAGTTTGTTTGTCTGGATGCTGTTACTTGATTGGTGACCACCACCGAACCAAAAACAGGAGGTTGTGATGACCACCCCTTTTCAGATGACCTTTCATTCACCCCTTGGCTGGATCCGCGCCGTGAGCGATGGCACAGCCCTCATTCGCCTTGACTGGGACCAGAGCCGCTGGGATGAGCCAGACAGACCCGATGATGTTTCACGTGAAACAATCAGTCAGCTGAGGGAATATTTCACCGGCGACAGGCTGGGTTTTGATTTGCCACTAAGTCCGGAGAGAAGATCAGAAACCGCCCGGCACTGGCTGAATGTCATGATGCAGATCCCCTATGGCAGCACCGTCACCTATAAGAAATTAGCAGCGGCGGCAGGAAAACCTCGCGCGCCACGGGCAGCAGGCACCGCCTGTGCTTTGAACCCAATCCCGATCATCTATCCCTGTCACAGGGTGGTAAAATCAGACGGCACGTTGGGACATTATGGGGGGGGCAGCTCACTGCCGGCAAATAATGCGAATAATCTAGCTCGAAAATTGGCTTTGATTACACTTGAAAAAAAATTTGTTTAGCTGTTCATCTGATCGAAGAAATCATCATTACTCTTAGAATTCTTAAGTTTATCAGTAAGAAATTCCATGGCATCCACTGGACCCATTTGCATTAAAATTCGGCGCAGAACCCACATTTTGGCGAGCGTTCCCTTGTCTACGAGCAGCTCTTCTTTGCGCGTTCCTGACCGGGTAATGTCAATGGCTGGGAAAGTCCGTTTGTCTGACAGTTTGCGATCAAGAATGACCTCACTGTTGCCAGTCCCCTTGAATTCCTCAAAGATCACCTCGTCCATCCGTGACCCGGTTTCGATTAGGGCGGTGGCAATAATCGTCAATGACCCACCTTCTTCAACGTTCCGGGCCGCTCCAAAGAAACGCTTAGGCCGTTGAAGAGCATTAGCGTCCACGCCACCAGTTAAAACCTTACCCGATGATGGTACAACTGTGTTGTAAGCCCGCGCGAGGCGCGTTATTGAGTCAAGAAGAATCACAACATCGCGCTTATGCTCAACCAGTCTTTTTGCTTTTTCTATAACCATTTCAGTTACTTGAACATGTCTCGACGCAGGCTCGTCGAAAGTTGAGGAAATCACTTCACCCCGAACCGAGCGCTGCATGTCGGTCACTTCCTCAGGCCGCTCATCAATCAACAGCACAATCAAATAGACTTCGGGGTGATTTTCCGAAATAGCATGCGCAATGCTCTGAAGCATCATAGTTTTGCCAGTTCGCGGTGGCGCCACGATTAAGCCACGCTGGCCTTTACCCATTGGCGATACAAGATCAATAACTCGCGGTGTATTGTCTTTTTTATCTGGATTAAACGCCAGTTCGAGTGTCAACTTTTCTTCAGGATAAAGTGGCGTTAAATTATCAAAATTAATCCGGTGCCGAACCGCGTTTGGCTCTTCAAAATTAATTGTCTCGATCTTTAAAAGAGCAAAATAACGTTCACCGTCTTTGGGTGCGCGAATTTCGCCCTCGACCGTGTCCCCTGTTCTCAGACCAAATCGTCGGACCTGATTCGGTGATACATATATGTCATCAGGCCCCGGCAAGTAATTTGACTCAGGAGCTCGAAGGAAACCAAATCCATCCGACAATACTTCGAGTACGCCACTTCCGTATATTGCGACATCGTTATCAGCCAGCTGCTTCAGGATAGCAAACATCATATCCTGCTTTCGCAGTGTGCTTGCATTTTCAATTTCCAATTCTTCTGCATATGCCAATAGATCGGCCGGCGACTTTTGTTTAAGTTCCTGGAGATGCATTACATCAACTCAATGGATTATGGATATGAAGGGAAAGGTAATGGACTGGCCCGAATGGACGTCCACATAATCTATATTTCAGATCAGACATTAACACTGTAGTCTTTAAGTCGAATATGTCAACAAATCAAAGTCAAAATGGCTTTGCTACTGCCATAATTACAATGATTACCATTAAAACGGTCGGTACTTCATTCCAAATTCGATAATTTTTTGAGTTTAGCGGCTTTTCGTCGTTTTCCAATAGGCGCCGCATTTTGGAGAATTTACCGTGACAAGCAGCCATCAATAAAACCCCAAAAATTTTTACACGCATCCAGCCTTCGTACAACAAATCTGGATTGAGAACGAGCAACCAGGCTCCAAAGCTGAACGTGGCAATCATCGCAGGATTCATGATAGCCTTTAGTAACCGGCGTTCCATAACTTTGAAAGTCTCTGCTCTTACAGAACCAATATCAGTCTCAGCATGATAGACATAAAGCCGCGGGAGATAGAGCAAACCAGCCATCCAGCTCATTACCGCAATAAGATGCAAAGCCTTAATATAGTCATATGCCATTGTCTGTATCTCTTACTCTTTGGACCATTTCTTCTACATTAGAGATCGGCGTTGGTGGCGTGACACCATGTCCAAGATTGAAGATGTGCGGCCGATTTACAAAACTATCAAGAATGTAATCAATTGACTTTGCCATTTTTGGTCCGCCAACAAGCAAGCTTAAAGGATCTAAATTACCTTGAACTGGCATTTTTTTCGGCAGCACTCTATTGACCCATTGTGGGTCAGTCGTATGATCAATCGCTAAAGCGTCAACTTCTGCTTCGTTTGCATAGGCTATGATCCCCTCACCGATACCTTTAGGAAAACCAATAATTGGTTGTTGGCACTTTTGATCGCGCAACGCATTCACAATCCGCCGAATAGGAGCAATAATTATTTGTTCTCGTTTTTCTGCTGGTACAGCGCTTGCCCAACTATCAAATAACATTAAAATATCTGCTCCATTTTGCGCCTGTAA
>CAJWKB010000037.1 GCA_913042065.1 uncultured Alphaproteobacteria bacterium
GCGTATTTAGGTGGAGTAATAAGTGCCTAAAGCTCGCCAATTACATGCGAAGCGCTAGAGACTTCATACGCTCCAACGTCTTCCATCAGCATTTTTGTGACGACACCATCATCAATAATCACTGCACATCGCGCCGCACGGACACCCAATACTGAGCCCATGTCCCGATCCAGACCAAGGGCTTTTGTTAGAGCTAAACGCGGATCAGCGAGCATATCAATTCTATCACCAACATTATTTGCATCACTCCAAGCCTTCATCACATGAGCATCATTTGCAGCTAGACAAGCGATCCGATCAACACCCGATGCCAAAAGTTCATCATATTTTTCGAGATAGCTTGGTAAATGGCGAGCGGAACAAGTAGGGGTAAAAGCCCCGGGCACCGCAAACAAGACTGTCCGCCCAGATTGGAAGTAGTCGTCGCTCGAATGTTCTTCAATGCCGTCCTTGGTCTTAATATGGAATTGTACGGAAGGGATCGTTTGGCCGGCTTCAATGGTCATAATTTGCGTTATCCTGTTTTGCTTATGCCAAAAACCACTCAGAAAGAACGCAAAGTGGAGAGCTTTCGACTCTTATCATTTGGGGGGTTCTTTGACTAATTCAAGAGCTTCGAGTACTGCGGCTGACTTAAGTAACTCAGGCAACAAATACCCGTTTGGCATTGAAGGCCCATAAACAATATTGAACGGAATTCCAAATCGGTTATGGGATGACAGAAAATTTGCAATCTGCTCATTCGACCGCGTCCAGTCACCCCGCATCAGCACAAGAGCGCCGGCCTGTTGTAATTCCAACATCTTTGTAGCAACTGGTGCCTGATCAAGAACAAGAGTCTTGTTCACCTTACACGTGATACACCAGTCAGCTGTGACATCAATAAAAACGACCTGACCCTCAGCTAGATGCACCGCCACCGCATCAGGGTCAAGCAAAGCCCAATCAATTGTTCCAGAGCGTGCTGTATTATCCGAGATGGCTAAGTTGTCCTCTGGTGCGAGTAATGTACCCAAAATCATGCCTAACCATAGCATCGTGCCAACTAGTAACAGCGCAAGGCTTCGTTTGAGCCAGATCATCCAGCGTCCCGGGCGTGGTAATAGCGTCACGAGGCCCGGAAACAAGGCCGCGACGAGCCATGGACTGGCAAGCCCTATGCCCATCGCCAGAAAAATAACAAATAACATTGGCGTGCTGCCCGTCAGCGCTATCGTCACTGCCGTTCCCACAAAGGGCGCTGAGCAGGGAGTTGTTAGAATTGTTGCCAGCATACCAGCTAAAAAATCACCAGCGAGACTGTTCCCGCCTGTCAATTCAGAGGACCGGGAAAGCGACGCAGCAAACCGCGGCACCGGAATCGTCACTATATCGACAAGACTTAGGGCAAAGAAGCCAAGTAGTAAAATCATCACCCCTAGAAAGACAGGATTTTGAAATTGGAAACCCCAACCAATCTGGCCTCCAGCTTGGCGCATCAAAACCAATGCCAACGCTAATAGTGCAAAGCTTGTGATAATCCCCCCTGCGCCAGCCAGAAAACCCAGCCGCATATTCGCACGAGTGCGACACGAAACGTCCAAAACAGCCGACATTTTCATCGCAAGCACCGGCAAAACGCACGGCATTAGATTTAGAATCATCCCCCCAAGAAAGGCGATGACAAGGATGGTGAAGATTCCAGATTGGGCAAGCTCACCTGCTGATACCTTTTCAGTTCGTGGCGGAATAGTTAGATGAAATTCTGCCATTTCACTGCCGGCTACGACGGTCAATAAAGCAGGCCCGCCATCAAAAACAATTCCCCCAGCCTTGCTAATGGGAAGGCGGTAAAGATCCTTTAGCGGCACCGGGGCCTTGAAAGCGACCCCATCAAAACCCTCAACAAAAATATCATCAATCGGTGGCGCTCCTTCGCCAAGCTGCACCATAAGATCGTTACCGCTGATCACAGCGGCGACAACAGAAAGATTTGGCCCTGTTGCAGCGCGTTCTCCGTTCAGAGCGACGCGCGGCACCATCGAAACAGAGCGGGCAATTATCCGCGCGTGTGATGAGGCCATGGCGACACCATCTGGCAAAAATAAGTCAAGTTTTGCTGTCACCGGGACACAGATTTTAAAACAGGCCAAGGCCTCGAGCTGGCCACTAATCTGTGCTGGAGCACCAACAAGATGACCTGTGAGGTCAAGCGGCAGGATTACCTGTGACTCATAGCCAAAATTATCAAAGCCGAAGACATCAAAGCGCTTCGGAACAGGCCAGCGGATTGTTGCCAAAAGGTCCGGCGTTGCGCTACCAAAGAAATCAATCGTTGGTGGCAGACCTGCCTCGCCCGGAGTACGCCAGTAAATTTTCCAGCCGGGTGCAAGCCGAAATTCCACTGCTAAAGGCAGCGTCGTTAGATCACCTGTTCCATTAACAGCCGATAGCAGGCGTGCCTCCAGGATGTTAGGGTCACCCTTCCAGTCGCTTTGCAGTGCGGCAGCAGAAGTGCCAACTAAAAATATCCCCAGACCGGACAGAAGCCAAAACCAATGCGGAGCCAGAAAATTACAGACGATCATTTTAAGGTTCTTATAGGCGATGGTCATGCTCTGTCGTCACCTCAAGAATTTTAGGGGTCGATACATAGTGTGAAGCTTTCGGGCTTTACCACAAAGTGATTTCCTGTCTAGGCTAGGTAATGAGTCAGTTCAAGAAAACAAGCACAACGTCATCATCTGATTTTGTGATCGAATGTGACAAGGCTGACAGCATAAATTCGCTTCAGGGCCAGTTACTGATTGCCAGCCCACATATAGATGACATCCGGTTCAAGAAGTCCGTGATTATGATATGCCAACATAATGCGCAATCGGCAATGGGACTCGTAATCAACAAGCAGGCAAACAGCCTAAAGCTTGGCGACCTCTATGAAAAACTCGAAATTGGTGCGCCGCGCTTTGCTGTTGAAGACCCTGTCCACATTGGGGGGCCGGTAGACAGTAATCGGGGCTTTGTGCTGCATTCACAAGACCACATGCTGCCCGATAGCCTGGCGATCACAAACGAAATTAGTCTGACAGCGAGCGTTGAAATCTTACGCGATATTACCGGAGGCGTTGGACCGTCGCACACCATCGTCTCGCTTGGCTGCGCGGGATGGAGCGCAGGTCAACTTGATCGCGAAATGAGTGAAAATGTTTGGCTCAGCCTGCCAGCCTCGACAGATCTTGTTTTCGAGCATAATCGTGAAACACTGTGGCAACAAGCATTTGATACCATTGGCATCGATCCTGCCTATTTCGCCGGGGATATCGGCAGCGCTTGAATTCAAGAATCAAGGCTAGGAACCAAAATGACAGTATTAGGCGCATAGCCTAATCGCTAATGCTTCATTTGACATGATACTGGTGGACGGCCCGACAGCAGCAATGGCAGGTGGAGCGGCAGTAATCAGGCGCGAAGCAAGTTCGCTGACACGCTCACAGGTGACATCATCAATAGCAGCCAGGAGTTCGCCATCATCACTCGGTTTACCGAACAGCATTATCTGCCGCGCCAGCGAGTCACCACAGCCAGAAACGGATTCGCGTGCCATCAATAATGAAGCGCGTAACTGCGCCTTGGCCCTTTTGACCTCGGCGCCACTCACACCGCTGGCAACATCATTCAGCTCATCACAGACAACGCAAAGCATTTCATCAACCTGCTCAGCCGATGTTCCAGCATAGATGGCAAAGTTACCGCTATCCGATTGCATGCTGGCAAAGGAGAAAATCGAATAGCAGAGGCCCCGCTTCTCGCGGACCTGCTGGAATAACCTTGATGACATACCGCCACCGAACAGTGTGGATAATGCCATCAGTGCGAATCTGTCATGATCGTTTGCGGCAAGGCCAGGTAAGCCTAGCACGACATGCGTTTGTTCAAGGTCACGCCTCACTATCTGACGTCCAGACGCCCAGGCTGGACTATTGCGCAAGGCATCGGTAGCTGTCCGCACCCCCCCAAGCCGCCTTTCGATATAGGTCACCAATTCATCGTGTGTCACTGCACCCGCTGCACAGACAAGCATCTGCCCGGCTCCATAGTGACGATCTAAAAATGCGTTGAGATCACCACGGTCAAAGTTGGAAACGGATTCGATCGTTCCTAGAATTGGGCGACCCAATGTGTGATCGACATACGCCGATTTGGCAAAGAGGTCGAAAACGAGGTCGTCAGGCGTGTCAACGGATTGACCAATCTCCTGAATTATCACGCCTCGTTCACGCTCAATTTCAATCTCTGGCAGTATCGAATCAGTAAGAATATCTGCTAAAATATCGACACCAAGAGCCAGATGCTCCGGCAGCAGCCGCAAATAGTAGGCGGTTTCTTCACGGCTAGTATGGGCGTTTATATAACCACCAATATCCTCAACTTCGGTTGCAATCGCCTGAGCATTTCGACGTTTGGTTCCTTTGAACGCCATATGTTCCAACATATGAGCAATCCCCTGTTCAGCCTCACGTTCATCACGCGCGCCGGCTTTCACCCAGACACCAACGGAAACAGAGGTTGCTTGCGGCATATGCCTTGTAGCAACACGTAAACCATTGGCAAGTGTTGAAAGCGTGGCCTGTGTCATTGGCTACGCCTCTTTTCAAGAACCAGAGATTTAACCGCAGCAGCGTTCGCCTCAATCAGATGTTTACGCTCTTGACGCTGCATTAGATCAGCGAGATGCGCTGGTAAAGGCGGCGTGGTTCCAGTTGCCTGTGCGACCGTGTCCTGAAATTTTGCCGGGTGCGCACAAGCAAGCGCCACCACTGGCGTGCAATTTGGGAGCATACCGTCAGCAATCGCCCGCCGTGCTGCAGAAACGCCAATCGCACTGTGTGGGTCAAGCACCATCCCGTCATCACGGCTGGTGCTTGCAATTTCTGCGATCGTGCCAGCATCATCAAGACGATAAGCAGAGAAAAGAGAGCGGGCGTTGGCCATTACAGAATCGGACAGAGAAAAGGTTCCAGTTTTAGAAAAATCAACCATTATGCGGGCAGTTTCAGCCCCATCACGCCCCAACAATTCAAACAGCAAGCGTTCAAAATTGCTAGACACCTGAATGTCCATAGAGGGGCTGAGTGAGGGATTGACCACCTCACGCTGCATTGCCCCCTCTTCAAAAAACCGGGTTAAAATGTCATTCTGATTTGAGGCAATAATCAGTCGCTCTATCGGAAGGCCCATCTGCATTGCCACATATCCAGCAAAGACATTGCCAAAATTGCCAGTTGGCACTGAAAAAGCCACCTTATGTCGTGGCGCACCAAGTGCCAGCGCCGCCGAAAAATAATAGATTATCTGCGGCATCAAGCGCGCCCAGTTTATAGAATTGACAGCAGAAAGGTTGACGCTGTCACGAAAGTCATGCTGATTGAAAAGGTGTTTGACAATAGCCTGACAATCGTCAAAATCACCATACACCGAAACAGCGTTAGCGCCGTCGTCAATAATTGATGTCATTTGGCGCTGCTGGACAGGTGAAACACGACCTTCGGGAAACAGGATAAAAACGTCAATCGAATCGCGCCCCCGAAAAGCCTCAAGTGCTGCTGAGCCGGTATCACCACTCGTGGCACCCAAGATGACTGCCCGCTGTGAAGATCGTCTCAACGCCCGGTCAAAGGCGCGCGCCAGAAACTGCATCGCATAGTCTTTGAAGGCTATTGTCGGACCGTGAAACAGCTCAAGCACATGAATGTTGCCGCTGAGATGGCGCAGAGGTGCTACCGACGGATCGTTGAAGCCGGCGTAGGCATCTCGTGCCATCGCTGTCAACTCGTCGGCTTCAATTTCACCATCGGTGAAGCGCGCCATGATAAGACCAGCTAATTCTGGGTAAGAAAGGCCAAGCATCGCATCGATCTCCTCGCTAGAGAAGCGGGGATAGGAGGCTGGCAGGAATAGGCCGCCATCACGGGCAAGGCCGCTCAACAACGCTTCTTCATAGCCAAGTGGGCCGTCATTACCCCTCGTGCTTATGTATTTCACTTTTGCACCCCCTCGCTGTCATGCCGGCCACGACTAAAGGATAGCCTTCCAGCTTGATAATGAAATGTCAGATATACACCAATTAAAGCTAACGCTATTCCATACCATGTGACCGCATAGCTGAGGTGTGAGTTACGCAGATTCAATTTTGTGCGCGCAGCAATCGGCAGTTTCACTACACCACCAGTACGAATTGTTGCTGCATAGAAAGATGTGACGGCTCGTGATGATAGATCCAGGTATGCAACGATCTGGCTAGGTGAAAGGGTGAACCAAAAGCCGTTCTTTGCATCATTTTCCGGAACGAAATAACCCTTCTTGCCAGGGAACCGCAAAATTGCATCGAGTGTGACCTCGCCCTTAACCAGGGTGAAGGGGCGCTTCACAGGATCTCGGTATGATTCGGACACCCAACCCCGATTTATCAGAACGATGCGGCCATCTCGCAAAGTAAAAGGTGTCACGATGTGAAAACCAGCATTGCCCTCATAGGTTCGGCCAGTCATGAAAATTTCCTTGCTGTGATCAAAGCTGCCCACAAGGCGCAGCCTACGAAATTCAAGATCCGCCGTTGCCTCAACCGCAAGCGGTAAATCTATTGGCGGTGCTGATGAACGCTGCTCAAAACTACCAATAAGGTCGTTTTTCCATTCAAGACGCTGTACCTGCCATGTTCCCAATGCGAGCAGGACCAAAAGCGTAGGAAGGGCAAACAATGTGGGCCAAAAAAGAGGTCGTAATCTTATCATCTTAAATCCGCAATGGTGACTACCTGCTCGTACCGCATCACCCGGTTTGCGGCAAGTGCCAAACGACAGGCTTAACGTAAAAAGGAGCGCCTGCAACAGACGCTCCTAAGTATAATCTAAAGGTAAGTACTAAGCTAAACGGATCAACCGCCCCACCAGTATACAGCAGCAAACAAAAACAACCAGACTACATCGACAAAATGCCAATACCAGGCAGCAGCTTCAAACCCGAAGTGCTGTTCGGGCGTGAAATGGCCCGCCCGCCCGCGCAGCCAGCAAACTGCAAGGAACAATGTACCGACAAGAACGTGGAAACCATGGAAGCCGGTTGCCATATAAAATACCGATGGATAGACCCCATCAGTAAAGCCAAACGGTGCATGGCTATATTCGAGCGCCTGCAACGCCGTGAATAGAACACCCAGACAGACGGTCATTCCAAGTCCAGTCATGAAATCCTTACGATCGCCGTGCTGCAGCGCATGGTGTGCCCATGTGACTGTACAGCCTGACAGCAAAAGGACCAGCGTGTTAATCAGCGGCAAATCAAATGGATCGAAGGTGGTGATGCCCTCGGGGGGCCACACACCACCGACTGGAAAAAGTGCTCGGTCAAAGAAAGCCCAGAAGAATGCTACAAAGAACATGACCTCAGAAGCAATGAACAGCATCATGCCATAGCGCATACCGATCTGAACGATGGAAGTGTGATGCCCCTGATACTCAGCCTCTCGAATGATATCGCGCCACCACATATACATCGTCATCAAGACTAGCGCAAAGCCAAGCCCAAGCACGACGACGCCATACTGGACCTCGTGCATATACATAACACCACCGACGGCCGCGGTAAATGCGGCCGCAGAGCCCACAGCCGGCCATGGGCTAGCTTCAACTAGATGATACGGATGTTTGTTCGCACCACTCATTTTTGTCTCCTATAAATCTGACCGATATTTGTCGGTCACCTCTCCAAAACTACCTTCATCCTAACTCTTTGTCTCGACGAGTGCAGGAAAGAATGTGTAGGACAGTATAATTTCTTTGATGTCGGCAGTGTCAGTACTTTCAACAATTGCTGGATCAATAAAGAACCTTACTGGCATCAGCACCGACTCATGCGGCTCAAGCGCCTGTTCAATGAAGCAGAAGCAATCAAGTTTCATAAAATACTGACCTGCCTTCACCGGCGTCACATTAAAAGTTGATGTGCCGATGGATGGTTTATTGCCAAGATTTGTCGCCCGGTAATTGATCAGAATTTCCTCACCAGGGTTCAGCGTTACAGGAGCGTCAACAGGTTCAAAACGCCAGTTTAATGCAGGATTGACGTTGGCATCAAAACGCACCTTGACCGGGTGGTCGACAATAATGGTTTCCTCATTCTCAGTCACCACCTGCGTTGTCCCGCCATAACCTGTAACGCGGCAAAAAAGATCGTAAAGGGGAACTGATGCGTAGGCAACACCAACCATAGCCGCAACAAGCACTGCCAACACAAACAACGTACGGCGGTTATCTTGTGCCCGCTGATTCTTACCTCGCTGGATAGTCTGTGTGGTCATGAGCCGCTCCCAACCCGGACGATAGTCAACGCATAGAATAGAACGACTAGTAGAACAATGACGCCGAGCAGTGTAAAATTCCGACTTCGCCGCATCTTCTGCATATCTTCTGCTGTCTTCGG
>CAJWKB010000038.1 GCA_913042065.1 uncultured Alphaproteobacteria bacterium
CCGCCCCCGGGCATCGGCGAGATGAACAGGACAAACAGAGCAACAAAAGCCAACAGCGCAACTCCAAGTCGGTTGCGCAGTTCGGTTAGATGACCGATTAGTGACATCTGTCCTCCGTCAGCCTCTGTCTCTGGCTTGTCGTTCATCTTTGCCATCTTGTCTAGCTTTTCGCCTTGTCGGCGGTGGGTTTAGCAGGTACCTGCTCGGGCGTTTTGGTCACCGCTGCTATTTCATCACCTGCTTCCTTGGCGATAACTCTAATGCCTTTAACTTCATCACTAGTGGTATCCTTGCCAATACTTTCTTTCAAACTGCCAACAATCTCACTGGTTCCACCTGACGGATCAATCGCGTTTGCGATTTCGTCAAGATTTCCTGTCTTTGCCTGATCAAGCGTTTTTTTCAGATCAGCCATATCTGCTTCGTTCGCAAGATCCGTCATGCTGTTGGTGAATTCATTGGCGGCGCGCCTAATCTGGCGCATAATGCTCGTAAATCCCCGCAACATTTTAGGTAACTCTTTTGGGCCAACGACCATAACAAGGACGAAGGCTACAACGAGAAATTCCCATCCACCGATATCGAGCATGAGGCGTCTCTACCGGTTATTTTTTAGCAGCAGATTTTTTGCTGGCTTTTTTAGAAGCGGCTTTTTTTGCAGTTGTTTTCTTTGGAGTGGCCTTCTTTGTCGCTTTCTTAGCTGGTGCCTTTTTCTTCATAGCTTTCTCGGCTACTGGTGCTGCCTCAATAACCTCGACTTCAGTGTCGGTTTCGGCTTCTAACTCGCCCTCATCGCCCTTAAGGCCGGTTTTGAATTTGCGCAGGCCTTTTCCAAAATCTCCCATGATTGCGGACACTTTACCGCGGCCACCAAACAACAACAAAACAACGGCTAGTATAACAATCCATTGCAATGGGCTCATAAAACTCATGGCATTTCCTCTAAAACTTTTAAGTATACGACGATCATGCTTTTCGATCGACGCTCCGACTATAAACAGGCAATAGGAGGAGAACAACAACTCCTTGCAAAAACACGTGGCAGTCCTCTATGTTTTTGCCGAATTTAGCCTGTCTGTTGCGTGCTGCTGTGATGGCATCTTCAGTTTGCGGCGAAGACAAAAGCCTGATCAGCATCGACACTGATACGGACACGCGCTCCTTCGCTAAAAGAATTTAACCCAGGAAGCCGCGCATGTAGATGCAATTCATCGGTGCCGGTGGGAACTGACAGATGGATCAGTGATGCGCGTCCTAGAAGGCGTGCCTCCATCACCACTGCATTTGCCTCAACGCTGCTGTCTAACTCGATCCGCAATGCCTCATAGCGGATGACGATGCTGGCAAGATCACCCTCTTCCATTTTGGCCGGTGCATTGAATTTTCCAAGTGGTGTCTCAATTCTGCCATTGCGTACTATGCCATTGACGCGGTTTACCTCGCCAAAAAATTCAGCGACGAAAGCGCTATTTGGCTGGCAGTAGAGATTGACCGGGCGTCCAGTCTGCGTCACCGTGCCATCGCGGAGAACAACAATACGATCTGACATGAACATAGCCTCCTCGGCGTCATGCGTGACCATCAGCACTGCGGTTTTTGTTGCCTTCAACACATGCAGCATCTGATCGCGGATGCGCTCACGCAGGCGGCTGTCAAGCCCGGCATAGGGTTCATCAAGCAGAATCACTGACGGTTTTGGCGCTAATGCTCGGGCTAGCGCCACGCGCTGCTGCTGACCACCAGACAGTTCATGCGGATAGGAATCAGCTAGTTCTTGAATATTGACCTCGGCTAGAACATCCAGTGCACGTCGTGTGGCCAAACTACCCTTTTCTGGTAGACCAAAGACAACATTCTCAATTACTTTTAAATGTGGAAAAAGCGCATAGTCCTGAAACATAAAACCGACACCGCGCTTTTCCGGAGGTGTCATTAGTGCTGCGTCCGATACCCGCTTGCCATCAAGCCAGATTTCACCAGCCAGCGGCCTTTCAAGCCCAGCGGCAAGGCGCAGCAAAGTAGTTTTACCACATCCCGACGGGCCGAGCAGCGTAACAACATCACCTGCATTTACGGAGAAGCTGACGTCATTTACTGATGGCGTGCTGTCATAGGCATGGGTGATGTGGCTAAACTCAAGCATCTGCTGCCTCCCCGTCGTGATCCTCGTCCGAATGGACATCTGGTCTTACACTCAATCCCTGCTCGACCATGGCTCCTTTCATCAGCTGGTCATCCAACAGGTTATCGCCTTCTTTGTTAGGATCATCAGCGTGATTTGTTACTGGGCTATCGATCAGTGCACCAAGTATCTGTCCTTTGCGTAGCAGGCCCGCCGACCTCAGTTCATCGAGTCCGGGCAAATCGGTGATATCGTCGAGGCCAAAATGATCCAGAAAAGTTGGGCTTGTTCCCCAGGTCAGGGGCCGACCCGGTGTCCGCCGCCGGCCGCGTGGTTTAATCCATGTCACTTCAAGTAGAATATCCATCGTTCCCTTGGATAGGCTGATCCCGCGAATTTCCTCGATCTCTGCACGGGTGATCGGTTGGTGGTAGGCAATGATTGCCAGAACTTCAAGCGCAGCTCGCGATAGCGGGCGTTCAATCTGTTTGTGCTGGTTCAACCGTTCAGCTATTTCGGCACGCGTTCGAAAGGCCCAGCCATCTCCAACACGCCGCAGTTCAATACCACAACTTGCATCAAATCGCTGCCGGATCAAATCGATGATCTCAGCCATGTCCTGCTCGTCAGGAATATGATGCCGTAATTCGCGTTCGCGCACGGGCTTATCGGCGGCAAAAATGATCGCCTCCACCGTCGCGGCATAGCCCATCAACATTGTCTGTTCGGTCATGACGCATCCTTAGGTTTAATATAGAGCGGCGCAAAATGCGCATCTTGACGTAATTTTAGCAGTCCATCACGAGCGAGTTCAAGCGATGCAACAAAATGCGATGCAGTTGCCGAACGCCGGTCCATTGGCGCTAGTAGATTGGGTGGTAGGAATTTTTCTAGCGTTGTCCAGTCAGGCATATTTCCAACCAGATGCCGGAGACGCTTTGCCGCCTCCTCGACAGAAAATAATTTTGTCGCGGCTATTGTCAGCGTTTCATTTTCTAGCCCAGACTGGATGTCACCATAACAGGCCAGTAAATCATACAGGCTTGCTTGCCAAACCGCCTCGTTGGTGATGTTGAATTGTTCGGCCATTCCGCGTGCAAAGCGCTGCTGGCCAAGCCGAGGCAGCGAGATCAGCCGTTTCGCAGCTTGTTGCATTGCTTCAAGGCGCGCCAATTGATAGCGGAGCGCATCGGCCATATCGACGATTTCCTCATCCTGTTCCGGCCCCGGGTCGGGCAGCAGTAGGCGCGATTTTAAATAGGCAAGCCACGCTGCCATCACTAAATAATCGGCGGCGACCTCCAGATCTAACTGGTGGGCGCTGCTGATAAAATTCAGGTATTGCTCGGCTAGTGGTAAGATCGAGATCTGTTTTAGATCAACCTTCTGATCACGAGCTAATGAGAGAAGCAAATCGATTGGTCCCTCAAACCCTTCGAGATTCACAAATAGCGCTAGCTGCTCGTCATCCTGACGACGGATATCAACCTCGAAATTTTCGTCGTCTGGCTTCGTCATTGGCTTGGTGAGGTGAATTTACGCAAAATGCAATCCTGGCCGGCGCGTTTCAGCGACGCACAGATGGTGTCGGCGGCTTCCCGAGGCAGCGGTTCTGAAACAACGCGCCAAAAGGTAACATTTTCGCCAGAATCGACGCGTATCGTCCCTAATGTCGCGCCTTGCAATCGCTTTTCATGTTTTTTCAACAGCAAGCCGGCCTGTTCGGCGGCGACATCCTCTTTTCGAAACGCGGCAAGCTGTATCATGTAGGTGGGATCGTTCGGGTTGGTCGTAACACGTGATGTCGTGATAGGCTTGCTTGCCGGTTTTGTCGGCTTTGGTGCTGCAACAATGTTTTTCGCGGGCTTTTTGGTTGATAGCTCGGCCGGTACGGCATCTCTGGATACCGTGCCGCTGGCCTGAATACCGCTTTTTTCCAACTGTGTTGCTTTATCATTATCCAGTGACGGTTTGACGGTTGTTTTGTTATCTGTCTTGGTATCTACCGTATCGTTTTTTTTACTACCGTTTTCGTCGGCCACCACAGCCTCTGGCTTAGGTTCCGCCTCAACAGTGACAGGTGGTAATTCCGGCGCACCCGAGGGTGGCAACAGAGTTTCGACCTCCTCGGTCTTTAGCGTTAGATCATCCAACATTTTCATCACCTGAGATCCCTGATTGGTTATGATCTTTCCGCCTGGGTCTGCAGGCTTCGTCTTAAATGGTCCTTCTTCTGCGCGGATCATGACAATATCCGTCGTTCTCTGCGGCATCAGTGCTGGTAGATACAAATAAGCCGCGCCGGCCGCAGCCGCAATCAGTAGGCTCAGTAACGACAATGCCAGCCAGTTTATGCCAGAATTCTTGTCTTCGTCGGTGGTCATCTTATCTCCTACATCTCTTCTTTTGCCGGGATTGCTAGCACGCCAAGGCCTGATCTAATCACCGTTGCAGTGGCTTTGACAAGGCACAGCCGCGCCGCCGTCAGCTCCGTATCACCATCAAGAATGAACCGAAGTGTCGGATCCTCACGCCCAGCAGTCCAAAGCGAATGAAAGGCGCTTGCCAGATCCATCAAATAAAATGCGATGCGGTGCGGTTCATGCGTGCTTGCTGCCGATACCACCATCCGTGGCCAGCTGACTAGCAACTTGATTAGCGCCAATTCCGCTGGTGCGGTCAATCGTTCAAGGCTGGCCTCCTCCGGCACCTCACTCTTCTGACGCAGAACCGAACAGCATCTAGCATGCGCATACTGCACATAGAAAACAGGATTATCGCGCGATTGTTCAGTCACTTTCGCATAGTCGAAATCGAGTGTTTGATCACTGCGCCGGGTGAGCATGATGAACCGGATGACATCTGCACCAACAGCGTTAATCACGTCACTAACCGTGACAAAATTGCCGGCCCGTTTGGACATTTTTACAGGTTTGCCATTTTCCATCAAATTGACCAGCTGGCAAAGCTTTATGTCCAACATATTCCTTTGGCCAGACAGTGCCTCGACAGCGGCCATCATGCGTTTAACATAGCCGCCATGATCGGCGCCAAAGATGTTTATCAGCGTACCCCCGGTGCGCTCTAGCTTGTCCAGATGATATGCGATGTCTGAGGAAAAATAGGTCCAGCCACCATCTGATTTCTGCAAAGGCCGGTCGGTGTCATCTCCAAATGCCGTCGCCCTAAACAGCAACTGCTCACGCGGCTCCCAATCCTCAGGCTCTTTGCCCTTCGGTGGATCGAGAACACCACGATAGAGATGGCCATCCCGCTGCAGCTTGTCCATTGCTGCCTGAACCGCGCCGTTCTCGATAAGTGCCCGTTCGGATGAGAATACATCCATCTGGATACCCAGCCCTAAAAGATCATCGCGGATCAGAGCCATCATCGCATCGATTGCAAATGTTCGTATCGGTGCCAGCCATTCTTCCTCATCCTGCGCCAGATAGCGATCCCCATCACGCGCCACCAGTGCCAAGCCAACCTCCTGCAGATAGGCACCGGGATAGAGCCCTGACGGAATCTCGCCAATTGCCTCGCCATGTGCCTCGCGATACCGGAAATAGACCGATCGCGCCAATGTATCGACCTGTCCACCGGCGTCATTGGTGTAATATTCGCGCACCACGCTCCAGCCGCTGAATTCAAGTAGCCCGGCGAGAGCATCGCCAAGAACAGCACCCCGGGCATGCGCTGCATGTAGTGGCCCTGTCGGGTTCGCCGAAACATATTCGACGTTTACTGATTTGCCAGCGCCACTGTCATTACTTCCATAGCGGCCACCAACTGTCACAATGGTGCGCAGCTCCGCCGTCCACAGCCGCGGCTCCACAGTGATATTGATAAAGCCCGGTCCAGCGATGTCGACCGCTGTTACACCGTCACACCCCTCTAGACGCGTGGCGATCAGTTCAGCTAGATCTTGCGGCCTCATCCCAACTTGCTTGGCTAGAACCATGGCTGCGTTGCAGGCGATGTCACCATGCGATGGGTCACGCGGCAATTCGAATACAACCTTGCTAGTATTAGCCATTTCTGGAATCGTACCAACAACTTTGAGTTCCTCAAAAATTGCTTCAAATTCAAGTTGAAAATAATTGAAAATGTTCATAAATTAACTGTTACCGTAAAATAGGTGAAAGGTCAAAAAGCCGTTCGTGTTCAAGGGCGGCATAGCGATCAGTCATCGAGGCGATGTAGTCAGAGATGATTCGGGCTTTCACTTGGTCTGGCAGGGTTGTAAGCGGTTGGTCTCCACGAAGCTGCCACTCATCAGGAAGCGTATTTATTTCGGACATAAACAAATTGAACAAATCTGTCACCACCCGTTTTGCCTTGCTAGTCATTCTGTTGACCTTGAAATGCCGCCACATGTTGGTAAACAGAAAAGCCCGCAATGTTTCAAGATCAGCCGCCATTTCAGGGCTGAAGGCAATCACTGCTGTCGCCGCACCGCGGATATCATCAGGATGGACAGCGCCAAGTTTCCTTAGATTGGCCGTAGATTGGTGTAGCAGATCCTCGACGAACACCGAAATCAGACGGCGCACAAGCTCATGTGTCATCCGGCCACGTTCAATCTCGCCATAAGTGCTTTTGATGATAACTAGCGCAGTTTTGACCTGTGGCAGATGCGCGATATCGGCGATATCGAATAATCCGGCACGCAAGGCATCATCGAAATCATGCGACAGATAGGCAATGTCATCGGCAAGATTGGCAAGCTGCGCCTCTGCAGAGGCATAGCTCGAAAGTTCTAACGACAGCGCGGCGTCAAGCTGCCTTACTGCAGGTCGCAGCTTAGCCTGACTGCTGACCGGGCCATTATGCTTGACCACTCCCTCAAGCGTTTCCCAGCTTAGATTCAAACCATCAAAACTGGCATAGCGATGTTCCAATAATGTCAAAATGCGGATCGTTTGTTCATTATGCTCAAAACCGCCATATTCCGCCATGCAGTGTGCCAATGCCTCCTCGCCTGCATGGCCAAAGGGCGTATGTCCCAGATCATGTGCCAGCGCCACCGCCTCGGCTAGGTCATCATTCAACTGCAACGCTCGTGCCATCGAGCGTGCGATCTGCGCCACCTCGATGGAGTGTGTCAGCCGTGTACGGAAATAATCTCCTTCATGATAGACAAAAACCTGCGTCTTGTGCTTTAAGCGGCGAAAGGCTACGGAATGCAACACCCTATCGCGATCGCGCTGAAAGGCGGTGCGGCTACCGATGCTGTTGGTTTCATCGCCCTCATTGAATTGTCGCCCGCGCGAGGCCGGACCGTGGCAGGCATAAGCCGCTAAGCTACGATCTTCCGCGGGTGATATGGCGCTGGTTCTAGTCACAATAACCCATGTCAGTGACAGATACGAATGACATCATAATACTCATTTTAAGTGACAATGAGTAGCACGAAATTTATTGGGAAACTAGGTTTTCAGAGTGCTATGACAATG
>CAJWKB010000039.1 GCA_913042065.1 uncultured Alphaproteobacteria bacterium
CTGATTGCAACAACCCCCGCCTTTGGTGGTCGTGATGACAGCTTCAGGCAGGCATTTGTCGCTGCCCGGCTTGGCCCGCTGGATGCGGGGGCTGATATGGCAACGCTGGCACAGCAGGCGATCCCAGCGATCATCGGCCCGGCGGCGTCAGCCGAGATGCGGCAACTGGCCATTGCCGCCATGGGACGTATTGATGAGACAGCCTTTCGACAGATTGTTTCCTGTCTGGTAACTTTCAACCGACGCGCCGATCAACATCGCATCAGCCAGCCCTGCTGCCTCATTGCCGGATCGCACGACACCAACAGCCCGGCACGTGTCATGGCGAAGATGGCAGATGGTCTTGCCAACGCGACATTTCACATCGTTGATCAGGCCGGCCATTTGGTGAATAGTGAATGTCCGGAAACGGTCAATGCGATTTTGACGGCCTTTTTTAACAGGGTTGAGAACAAACAAGATGGGTGATCTCAGACAGAATGATGGTGTTGTCGCCAATGTCCTTGATGGGGATAGTCCTATCTTTGATCCTGTTGACTGGCGGTTGAGTGATTTTGAGGCGGCGCTGTGTGCCGAGACGCGGTCCCTGGCTGCGGGTCGATTTGCGGCCCGCGCCCCCAGAATTGACCGCGCGGCCAGATTTCCGACCGAAAATTATGCTGATCTGCATGCAAATGATCTGATGGGGATATGCATTCCCACGCACTATGGCGGGCGCGGTGCTGACCTGCGCGCCTATATGCTTGCTGCTGCAGAAATTGGCCGCTATTGCGGTGCCACGGCGCTGACTTTCAACATGCATGTCTCTTCCTGCCTGTGGACGGGGTTTCTGGCAGACAATCTGCCGATGTCGGCGGATCAACGCACCAGCCACGACGCCATGCGCCAGCGTCACTATCACCGTATCCTCGAGGAGGGGGCAATATACGCTCAACCATTTTCCGAGGGTGGTGATGCCGCTGCCGGAAAGACGGCCTTTGGGACCACAGCACTGATTGCCGATGGTGGCTGGATCATCAACGGCCGGAAAATCTTTGCCTCGCTGTCCGGCCATGCTGACTACTATGGTGTGCTCTGCACAGAACTGGCGACAGCAGATGCCACCCCATCGCGGGCAAACACCATGTATATCGCCATTGATAGTCGCGCTGCGGGGGTTTCGGTTGAGGGTGAGTGGGATCCGCTTGGTATGCGGGGAACCGTCTCTCGCACTCTGGTTTTCAAGGATGTCTTTGTTCCCTTTGAAGAACAATTGATGCCGCGTGGCGTTTACTTCAACGCCGCCCGGCAATGGCCGCATATGTTCATGACGCTGACTCCCAGCTATATGGGCATCGCACAGGCAGCCTATGATTTCACCATCCGGTATCTACGGGGTGAACAGCCGGGAACTCCCCCTGTCAAACGGCGCATGTATGCTACCAAACAGCTGGCTGTGGCACAGATGAAAATCATGCTGGAACAGACAAAATCTCTCTGGTTTCAGGCGATCACAGAGGCCCGTCCGAATCCCAGTAAGGACGCCTTGATGCGCGCCTGGGCGGCGCAGTACAGCGTGATGGAGAATGCCAATGAAATCGCCCAGCTTGCCGTGCGCACCTGTGGGGGGCAGGCGATGTTGCGCTCGCTGCCGCTCGAGCGTCTCTATCGTGACAGCCGTTGCGGCGCCCTGATGCTGCCCTGGACGGCGGAATTATGTACCGACATGCTTGGCAAGGGTCTGCTCTATGAGGCTGGAGAGAGTGACGAGGGCTGATGACGCGGGAGGTGACTGACGCAGGGCTGGATGCTGTGGCCTGGCGGTTGGATCATGCCGTCCTCCGCAACGCGCAGTTGACGCCTGACAAGCCGGCGCTGATCTTTGAGGGTGATAGCCTGAGCTATGCGGCACTTGCCAGGTTGGTTGATGTGACGGCGCACTGGATGGCTGCCTATCTTGCAAAGGGCGATCGCTTCGCCTGCTACAGCATGAACCATCCTGAGTATTTTGTTCTGTTGCTGGCAGCGGCGCGTGCCGGCGTCATCATGGTGCCATTGAATTGGCGGTTGTCGGCCGCCGAGCTTGCCTATCAGCTTCGTGACTGTGCGCCAAAAATGCTTGTCTATGGGGCTGAATTTGCCGCTGGCATCGACGCGCTGACCGGGCCGGATACGGCAATGATCAGACAGCCAATCGACGGTCTTGACAGCGCCCGTGCAGACGGTGGCATCACACCCATGATGGCCGATGACACAACGGATACATCCGAGGCACCGCTGTTGATCGTTTACACCTCCGGTACGACAGGACGGCCAAAGGGGGCGGTGTTGCCACAGCGTGCGATGCGCAGCAATGCCAGAATGAGCCAGCATGCCTACAGTCTGCAATCTTCGGATGTTGTGCTGAATGTGCTGCCCCTATTTCATGTTGGTGGTTTGAACATCCACCCGGTCCCGGCCCTGATCTCTGGTGCAACAGTGATCCTGCATCGCAGTTTTGATCCGGCCGCAGCCCTTGATGCGATTGCACAGGCGGGTGTCACGCTGATGAATTCAGTGCCGACAATTCTAGGTGCCATGGTCACGCATGAAAATTGGGCCAAAACCGATCTTTCCAGCATGCGGCTGTTTTCCATTGGCTCAACTGACGTACCTGTGGCGCTGATCAGGGCGGTGCATGATCGGCAGATTCCGGTGGTGCAGATCTATGGCGCGACTGAAACCGCGCCATCCGCCATCTACCAGACAGCTGACATTGCCTTTGAGACCATTGGTTCCATTGGCCAGGCGGGGTGTGACAATGCGATCCGGCTTGTCGGTCCGGATGGATGCGATGTTGCTGATGGCACGGTTGGCGAAATCTGGGTGAGGGGCGACAATGTCCTGACCGGATATTGGCAGGATGAGTTGGCGACACGGGCGAACCTCACTGATGGCTGGTTCCACACAGGAGACATGGCGCGGCGTGATGCCGCTGGCCTCTACTGGTTTGCCGATCGGTTAAAACATGTGATCATATCCGGTGGTGAGAATATCTATCCGGCAGAGTTGGAGCGCCTCCTGACCGGCCATGCGGGGCTTGTCGAATTTTGCGTTGTTGGGCGCGATGATGAGCGCTGGGGCCAAGTGCCGGTTGTTGTCGCGGTGCGCCGCGCGGCAGATGTGACTGAGAGCGATATCCTGCAGGTTTTTGAGGGAGTTGTTGCCCGGTTTAAACAGCCAAAGGCGGTGGTCTTTGTCGAAAAGTTGCCGCGCAACGCGCTTGGTAAGATACTGGCCGGAGAGGCGGCGCGCCTGATTGCCTGAGTGCCTACATCATTGATGGTAGGAACAGCGCAATTGTCGGCACCAGTGCCAACAGCGTCAGCCGGAAGATATCGGCCACCCAGAAAGGGGTTACGCCTCTAAAAATCGTCTTCACCGAGACATCCTTCAAAACGCCTTTCAGCACAAAGACATTCAGCCCGATGGGCGGGGTAATCAAACTTATTTCGGTGACAACCACAACCAGAATGCCAAACCAGATCAGATCAAAGCCAAGCCCCTCCACCAGCGGCGCGAAAATGGGTACGGTCAGCAGGATCATCGACATTGACTCAAAAACACAGCCAAGCAGCACATAGATCAGCAGGATGATGAAAATCACTCCGATCGGGGACAGGTCAAAGGCGGTGACAATGTCGATCAGCGCTGCTGGAAGGCCGGCGCGGTTGACAAAATTTGAAAAGATCAGGGCACCAAAAAGCAGCACAAACAGCTTCGCCGAGGTCACTGCCGTTTCGCGCAGCACCTCCATCGCTGATGCAACGCTCAGCGCGCCACGCCGCCAGGCGATCAGCATGGCGCCGGCAGCGCCCATTCCCGCGGCTTCCGTCGGTGTGAAGGCACCGACATAGATGCCACCAATGACAAAGATGAACAATCCCAGCGTGGTCCAAACATCGCGCAGTGCAAGGAGGCGCTCGCCCCAGTTGCTACGCTCGCCGGCCGGGCCTGCTGCGGGGTTGCGGGTGACAACGACAACCACGGCCAACAGATAGAACAGCACGCCAACCAGACCAGGCAGAACGCCAGCAATGAACAGCTTGCCGACTGAGGTTTCGGTCATCAGGCCATAAATCACCAGAATTACGCTCGGTGGGATCAGAATGCCAAGCGTTCCACCAGCTGCTATAGAGGCTGTGGCCAGTGAGTCATTGTATTTGTAACGTCGCATTTCCGGCATTGATACCTTGGACATAGTTGCCGCTGTTGCGAGAGACGAGCCGCAGATCGCTGAGAACATGCCGCAGGCGACAATCGTCGACATCGCAAGCCCGCCCTTGCGGTGCCCCAAGAAGACATAGGCGGCGCGATACAGCTCCTTGGCCATTCCGCCACGTTCAACCATCAGTCCCATCAGGATGAACAGCGGCACGACCGACAGGCCGTAGGATTGACCTGAGTCAATGACCAGTCGAGCAGCGCTGGAAATGGCGGCCCGGTAATTTGACAACTCACCAAAACCGATCACGCCAACAAGGCCCAGCGCGATGCCAAGCGGCATCCGCATGAACGCCAGAATCAAAACAGCAGCAAAACCCAGTAATGCAACACTCATCTAGATGTCCTTATCTTCGGCCTGGTTTGCCTTTGCAGGATTAATTAGAATAATCAGCAAGCGGATAAAGCCCATCACCGCCGCTGCATAGAGAGAAAGCGTGATAAAGGATACGGTTATTACCCGTGGAATACCCAGATATTCGGTTTTGTCACCATCCTCATGCGCCCGCACGGCATAGTCAAACACACGGTCGCCGACCCGCCAGGCAACATAGATTGAAACAATCAACATCACGATACTGATGATCCAGCCAAGCCGGCCGCGCATAAATATAGTAATCAGATCAACGCAAACGTGGTCATTGCGAAAGAACATGGCAGGCAATGAAAAGAAGATGATACCAGCCATACAAATTCTAACGAGTTCAACAGCGCCGACCACAGGCATTGAAAAAAAATACCGTCCGATTACATCAACGCATGTTAGAATAACTAGAATAAACAAGATAAGGGCCGCAAGGCCTGAAAGGAAACGGCTGGCAGACTCTGCCAACCGTTCCGTTATTTTTATTACCCCATCCATCAGGGACTCATCTCAAATGATTAGAGCTGTGATTTGAAGAAAGCCAGAGCAGCTTTCCCATCAACGCCGCGCTTGTCGATTTCGGCAAGAACGTCGGCTTCGATACTTGCTGTAAGCTCTTTGAAGTAAGCTTTATCTGCATCATCTGCATCTCTAATCACTAGACCAGCTTCGAGGCCTTTCGCCATTCCCAAGTCATCCGCGGCGTCCCAGTAGGCACCAACTTTAGCGGCCATTTTTACGCCCCGCATCTTCTCAACACATTTTTGATGAGCACTTGAGAGACTTTTAAAGGTGTCAGAATTGAGAATAATAGCAAACGACGTGGTATATATACCATCAGTGTTGCGATACGTATGCTTGGTTAGTTCCGCGACTTTGAAAGCGTACATAGTTTCCATAGGGAAAAACACCCCGTCGGCAACCCCTGATGAGATGGTCTCATAGACCTTTGGAGCCGGCACGTTAACGCCCGCTACACCGAGTGCTCGGCCAATGGCATTGGCAACACCTCCACCAACACGCAGCTTCATGCCATTCAGATCTTTAAAGCCCGATATTGGCTTCACAGTGTGTATCATGCCTGGCCCGTGAACAAAATTAGTCAGTATTTCTACACCCTTTGCCTCGTTAGCGGCGGAAAGGTGCTTCTCCCAAGTGGCCTGAAACGCGGCTGATACGGCTTCAGATTTGCCATATAAACCGGGCAGTTCAGCAATCTTCGTTGTTTCAAATTTGCCTGGTGTGTAGCCATGAACCATCCAGGTAATATCTGCAACACCATCACGAACGGTATCATATTGCGCTGGTGGTGGAGCCAAACCATACTCCACTTTCAAACTCAAGCTGCCGCCTGAGCATGATTTTAGCTCTTCATTCATCCATGGAAAAACGTTAGCGTTCATTGTGTGTTTGGGGCTCGCCCATGACGATACGGTTAGCACCGTATCAGCTGTGGCTGCTGAAACAGCCGTACCAACAGACATGGCCATGGCGCCAGTGCCAATTAGCAAAGTTCTAATGAATGCAGATTTTCGCATTAATCCCTCCCTATATTGTGGACAGTTCAATTTGTCCTTATTAGTCATAATAACACCCTACACAGGCCAATCCGGCTGACAACAATTAAAGTGCAGTGGTGTTAAGTCAATTTGGAGCCGGAAATCCCTCTCTGCCGGGAAAATCGTAGCCAAGTTCCCGAGCATTTTCACAACGTAGCCAAAGCCGTAGTTTTTTTCGCCTACGCTCAACCTGGTCAAAATCTGCAAAGCTGGTGCGCGAATGCATGACCGCATAATTATTTACAAGCTGCATATCACCCGGCTCCATCATCATGTCGATGCGCATGCTGGCATCATGACTGATCGTGTCAATTGCGTCAAAAGCCTCGAGCTCGATGGATGATAGTGGTGCCCCCATCATTTCATGGCCAAGTTCGATGTATTGTCGGAGATAGCGACAGGTCAACTGGCCCTTGTGATAGCTGAAAACCGGTGAAGTGCCGGGTTGGTCGCCTCCGAGATGGGGATAAAACATTGGCTTATAAAGACAAGATAGATATTGAGGGTGAGTAGCGAGAATTTCGTTATACAGGGCTGCTGAGCTGACGAGACTGCTTGTACCGCCTGATTTTGCCTTTCGGATACAAAGCAGCCCGACAACATCGGTTGGGTCAGTGTGGTAGGGTAAATAAGCGTTGGTTTCGTATACACGTGTTTGCCTGTCGGTGAGATCACCAACATTCATTACTCTACCGATAAGATCACCTTGTGGGTTCTGCCGGACGGCCTTCCCCATATAAAGGCCCAATCCCCAGCAAATGATGTCATTATCTGCATCGGCTGTCGCCTCGACCGGAATACCACGCAGCAGTTGGAAACCTGGCCCTGTCTCCAGATCGGCCATTATGTCCTTTAAGGCAGGGCCAAGGGTTGGAAGGGCAAACTCCCTTTTGCCGAAATAAGGAAAAGTAAGCCCTGATTTCTTCACATTAGCAAGAGCTTGCCTGACCTCGGCAATATGGTTGGCTGAAAGATTAAATATCCATGTTTGGTCATCTGCAAAATTTGCAGCGCGCCAAACAGTTGGACCGGTGATTGGCTGCGTGGCAATCATTCCCATTTTTTACATTCCCAGGAGAGTTTTAATCTCGGAACGGTATCATTGTGTGCCCTTTTAGCCAAGAGAGGGCGCTCCTGTGATCGCCGCTTACATCATTGATTGAATGGCTTTCATCATGTGTTTTTTTATGGTGCGGGCGGGGGGACTTGAACCCCCACGGCCTAGGGCCCACGGATTTTAAGTCCGTTATGTCTACCATTCCATCACGCCCGC
>CAJWKB010000040.1 GCA_913042065.1 uncultured Alphaproteobacteria bacterium
CTGCGATGATTTCGTCATCAAGTGGCGCTGGAGCTGTTGATTGCGCCAGTATGCCGTTGCGATGGTGGTTCAGGCTTGGCGGAAAATGGCTGATATCACCCGTTGTGTTGCGCGCTACCAGAAAGCTTGCTTCGGCTGCAAAATCTACCATTTCTTCCAGAATGGCGTCATCCGTGCCGAGACTATCAAAGGCGGCTTCGATATTGTCGCCAAGCTTGACCCGCACCTGCCCCTTCCCATCATAGCCAAGTGTAGAGGTTTTTAGAATGCATGGAAGCTTATGAACTCGCATTACGGCGTTCAAATCGCCCGCGGTCGTGATAGGCCAAAATTGTGGTGTCTTTATACCCAATTCGCGCGCTTTGGTCTTCTCTAGAATGCGGTGCTGCGCTGTATGAAGGGCGGCGCGCCCTGGGCTGACTGGACAGGTATCGGCGAGTACATCCATGACAATGGCTGGCACATTCTCAAATTCGCTGGTTATCACATCGACATTTGTGGCAAAGGCAGCAAGCGCAGTAGTGTCATCATAAGCCGCTGTTGTTGCTCGATAGGCAACATCCCCCGCAGGGCTATTCCTGGCATCAGGCGCATAGATGTGCGTGCGCAGTCCCAACTGGGCGGCAGCGATAGCAAGCATTCGTCCAAGTTGTCCGCTGCCAAGAATGCCGATCGTCTGAACGGAGGTAGTGTTGTTCCCCTTCATGACGGAGTCTCTTCAACATCCGCGCTCTGCCGTACCCGCCAGTCAATCATCTTTTTAGCGAGTGATGAGTCGGTCAGCGCTAGGATTTGCAGTGCCAGAAGGGCCGAATTTTTCGCGCCCGCAATACCGATGGCAAGTGTGCCAACCGGAACACCGGCTGGCATCTGGACGATAGACATCAGAGAGTCCATACCCTTGAGCGCAGCTGTTTCGATTGGTACTCCCAGCACTGGTAAATTTGTGTGAGCTGCTAACATGCCTGGCAAATGCGCCGCACCACCTGCACCGGCGATGATAACGTCAAACCCGTTATCGTGAGCTGTTTCCGCGAAATTTGTAAGCCGTTTTGGGGTTCTATGGGCCGAGATTATTTTAACCTCATGGGGCACATTAAAATGCTCGAGAATGGCCGCCGCTTCCCGCATGGTTTTCCAGTCAGATTGGCTGCCCATGCAGATAGCAATTTTTCGGGATGGATTGTCTTTGGGCCTCGACATAACTTAAGGACTCGCTGGAAATTATCAACAGATTCTAGGTTTGCTGGCTAGGCAATGATGTCCGGCAAAATACGGCTACGCAATAGTGTCATTTCGTCTTTGAGGATAAGTTTTCGCTTTTTCAATCGTTGTAGCTTCAGCTGGTCAAAAGGCTTGTCATCGGCGAGACGCTCAATTACATCGTCGAGATCACGATGTTCAGACTCAAGTTGACGTAACTTTTTGATGATCGTCTGCTGATCGTCAGTACTATCCTGATCTGTCAAGATGAACTCCCACATCAATGGTCGCGTTATGGCAACTCGCTGAGGTTTGAGACCTGTTCTTCGACCTGAGTTGAACCACCGGCTTTTGCGATGGCGGCATCAAGATCACCTTGCGTACATAGCCCCAGCATTGCCGGATGTTTGGCGGTGATGTTGGCAATGTTCCAGTGCGTGCGTTCGCGAATCTTGTTGATGGTTTCCTTAGTTGTGCCGATCAGCTTGACAATCTGGGAGTCTTTAAGTTCTGGATGATGTTTAACTAGCCAAGCGATACCATCAGGCTTGTCGCCACGCCGCGCAACCGGAACATAGCGTGGGCCCTTGGTACGCCGATTGGGTGTCGGCAGGTCAGACTCAGCAAGCACTAGCCGCGCTGTCGAATCATTCTGGCAACGATCCAGCTCTGCCTGCGTTAGCTGACCATTTTGCACCGGGTCATATCCCTGGATGCCAATGCCGGCTTCGCCATCGGCAATTGATTGTACCTCTAAAGGATGCAAACTGCAGAAATCGGCAATCTGGTCAAAGGATAGGGATGTGTTGTCAATCAGCCAGACGGCTGACGCTTTGGGCATGAGAAGTTGTGTCATTTTGATGTTACCTTTGTTGTCTTACCGAATATCCTATCGGCTGCACCCTGCGCCGATGCATATCACCGGTCAGACGTGTTCTCTTTGCAAACTGAAGTGGAACAATTGCTTATACTCCTGAAAGGCAGTGATTGCCAAGCCTCCCTTTGCTAAGAGGTGCTAAAAAGTGCATATTTGTCCCGCGAAACTGATATCGCAGCTTGTATAAAGCAGGGAGCTAGCAGATGGATGATGAACTCGATGTGTTGAAGCCGCCGGGGTCCGGACCGGAGATAGAGCGTTGGAATCGGGAGGATCTAGAGGCCTATATTGATGCCATGAAGGCTGAGATTATTAAGGTTGAGCGAATTCTCGCGAGTAAGGCCGGTGTTAATGCAGAAGCTGCGGCACTTTTTGGCCGCGTAGATAAAGGCTGAGTGGAACGTCTAGCCAGCTTTGTCGTTGCGCGCTGGGTTGGGCAGAGGATGCATCCACTCCGGGATCAACAGGTCTGCAGGTGAGCCGGCAACCTGCAGCTTGGCCTCACCACCCAGAACAAGATGCAGATCGGACAGTTTGATCAATGCTAAGCACAGGCTGCCACCTTCCGTTTCTGCGGCTGTCTTGGTTGTTGCGATAGCTCTTTCATTTAATAGAATTTCTGTCCCGGGAGTTGGCGGTGAGCCAGCGGGCAGGTGCAACGGCACAAGCCGACGTTTCACAAGGCCACGATAATGGGTGCGGGCCGTGACTTCTTGACCGATGTAACAGCCCTTTTCAAAATCAACTGCGCCCAGCTTGTCGAGACCGGCTTCAAGCATCAGTGCGCGTTCCGGAGTAAGGTCAATCGGTCCCTCGGGAACCCCGGCGGCGATACGCAGTGCGTGCCATTCCGTGATGTCACCACAAGTTGCGATTGCGATGAAGGGGGGCGCCGTATCACGATTGCCAAGCCAACGATAACCGAGGCTCTGATGACGTGGGTCGTGATAAACACCTTCGATATTAATTGGCGCGCCCCAGCACAACCAGATAGTCATGTCCTCAATTATCTGAAGACTGACCGAGCGGCGCAGGCGATAACGGCGCAGGCGCGTGAAAAGGTCGGCAAGACCTGTTCCATCGGCTTCAATAATAAAATGGCTACTTGCGTTAGCGCTAGCGAGGCCGCAGTAGATCATCATGTCATGAAGGACGCGGCCCTGCGGGGTCAATAGCGCCCCAGGTGAGCAGCCATCTACAGAAATTTTGTCGATGTTGGTGGTCAGAATGGTTTGCAGGAAAGGCGCAGCCTCCTCACCGTCGATTTGGATGAAGCCTTTGCCAACCAATGGTGCAAAAATGGCAGATG
The DNA here is from genome assembly GCA_913042065.1 of uncultured Alphaproteobacteria bacterium. The sequence goes on from CAJWKB010000040.1 coordinate 3,390, forward strand.
CCTGATCATTCATGATGGTTTCCTGTTGCCGTCCGATATAGGCTACTTCTGGAGTGAAACGTTGCCAGCGAATCGAGCGATGTAAAAATGTCTCTTGCGCGTCCAGAAACACCGATCTTTTGCTGGAGTAATTTCGCGATAATCTGACTTATCGGTAAAGCTGTATTTCTGTTTGCAGCCCAAATAGCTAACTGTAATCCAGTCATCCCCCAGATTAAGCTCACCACGGTCTTGTGTCTTGATTGTTATTGCCGCTTGATCACGGGAAAAACATTGGCCAACCTTGCCGCCTCGGCATTTGGTCTCATTAGAGTCCGTCACTCGAATATAGGTCAGCCGACCTTGGTCGAAACGGAACCCCTCATCGTCAAACATCGCACAGCCATCATGCGGCGGTGTCCTGCTTTTTGCAAATTCACAGGTGAACCAGGTGCCAGCCCATTTTCCTGTTTCTGGTGAACTGAATTGCGAGGCCTGCAACGAGACGACTATGGTAAATAAGGCCAAAAGCCCGAGGATGGATATACGAAACATTGAGCGGCTCTGTTTTTTCCTGAATACGAAAATAGACCGGACCGGCAAGGCATTTTCTCTGCCAGTTACCTCCATGGACAACTTTACCGATTGATCTGCCGTCCCGCAAGCCGCAGAAACAGAACAGCACCAATCTGCGCTGTTAAGGCAAGAGCAATATTGAGACTCATCAGGGTGGGCAGCCCATGCCCGTGGTCAATCATGACACCCATCATCATCGGTGACAATGCCGAGGCAAAAACCCCCACTGGCAGGAAGACAGATTTGATTTCTCCAAGAAACCGGGTGCCATAAAGCTCAGCCGTAATTGCTGTCAGAGCACTGAACGGCATGCCTGACGCCAAGCCAAACAACGCAAAGAACAGTGGCACACCGACGCTTGAGTTGCCGAACCAAAGCACGGCGCATGCCAATGCTGTCGGCAACATGGTGTGCGCGGCAATACGGCGCGCAGTAAATCGGTCTACCAGCTGGCCCGATAAAAGGGTGCCGAGGATCGCAAAGCCGGCATAGAGAACATAGTTAGCGGTCCAGCTTTCCATGCTGACATTTTTCAGTTCTGCCAGATGAATTTGATGGAAAAGCAGGCCGGTAATGGAGAAGTTTGGAACCGTGAAAAGTCCTAGCAGGCCAAACCAGAACCGGCGGTCACGTAGCATTGCCTGCCGCCGCCAATGGGCCACACCGTCAATCATGAGAATAGCTGCCCCAGTATGTTTTTTGGCATTGCTGTCTGGCAATTTGCTTTTGGCCTGTAACGCCTCCAATCCGCCGCCATCCTGATAGCGTGTGCGCTGGGTCAGATAGCGGATGTTGGGACCAAGTGCGAGCGCTAGCCCGATTGGTAGAACCAGCCAGATCTGCCGCCAGTCAAAGATTGTCAGCAAGGCCACGACCGAAATTGGTCCGATGGATTCAGCGAAGCTGATACCCATCTGGGCAATCGACAACGCGCGGCCACGCGCCGCCGTATAGCGCCTTGCCATGGCTGTCGAATAGACATGTGTCATCATTCCCTGTCCACACAGTCGCAACATATAAAGTCCGAGCACAAGGGTCACCACGGAAAAGATCTGGCTGAAAAGCATTGCCGTAAGGCAAAGGGATGACAGCACTAACAACGCCAGCTTTTCCACCCGCACCGTGTCAGCCAATTTGCCGACCCACAACAGGCTGATGGCACTACAGGTAGTGGCGATGGCGTAATAGGTGCCAAAATCGCCATGGCTGAGCGCAAGTTCGGCCCTTATATGGCCCGAGTAGAGCGAAATAAAGAACGTCTGACCTAGCGATGAGCAGAAAGCCATCGCCATGCCGAACAGTAGAAATCGCCATTCAACGGTAATGAAATCGCGGGTTGAGGCTGGCAGCTCAGAAGCCGGTGCTAGAGGCAGGGTCATGGCCGGACTTCACCACAGGAAGCCGGCAGCGACAAGGAGAAATGGTCAAACGCCTTACATGACCTAAACAATGCTCACTTCTTGAAAAGTGGAAATCAGTTGCATAAATAAAAAGCATAGTAAATGCTTTTTGCATAAAATTATGCGCATTTGATCTTTAGCCTGGCACGTGATGGCAGTGACCAATTTCATTTAACAGGCGGTCAGGCCTGAGCTAAATGCAGAGAGGTTGATGTATTGATGCATGAATTGCAAAGGGCGGCTATGGCCTTGATCTAGCTGATATGTGTTATACTTACCGAGAGCTGATAATAAGACGACAGCGAGCTGTAGCAGTCACGCGGGTAAGTTCATCCATATGATTTGGGAGTTTTAAGTGATGCACACAGATAAATTTACCGCGCTTGTGCGCAATGCGGTGATCAACGCTCAGAATGAGGCGCTTGCTGCTGATCACCAAAAACTGACCGCACTGCATGTTCTGTCTGCGATTTTGACAGATGACAATGTGATGGCGCGCAATCTTGTTGGGCGGGCGGGCGGCGATCTTGGCGCGCTCCTTTCCGGACTCGACAAGAGCCTCACGGCAATTCCATCAGTAACGGGCGGGGGCGCTGACCAAATGCAGGTGGATATCGAGCTTGCTCGGATCATGCAGGCAGCCGAGACCGAATCAAAATCTCTCAAGGATTCGTTTCTGGCTGTCGATGCGCTGTTGATTGCTATGGCGAAAAGCCGAGGCGATACCGGCAAGCTGTTACGCGAGGCTGGCGTTGACGCGGCGCGCCTTGCCAGAGCCGTTGCCGAGATTCGCAAAGGCAGGACCGCTGACAGTGACATGGCGGAGGAGGCGCATGAAGCGCTGGGCAAATTTACCACTGATTTGACCGATGCCGCGCGCAACGGCAAGCTAGACCCTGTGATTGGCCGTGAAGCTGAGGTTCGTCGAAGTGTACAAATACTGGCCCGCCGGACCAAAAACAATCCGGTGCTGATTGGCCAGCCTGGTGTTGGTAAAACTGCAATTGCCGAAGGGCTTGCGCAGCGTATCATCAATAGTGATGTGCCACAGGCGCTTGCTGATAAATCCCTCTTATCGTTGGATATGGGTGCGCTTGTTGCTGGCGCGAAATATCGCGGTGAGTTTGAGGAGCGCTTGAAATCTGTCCTCAAGGAAGTGCAGTCTCGAGACGGCGAAGTGATTCTGTTCGTTGACGAAATGCATCAACTTGTCGGGGCAGGTAAGACTGATGGGGCTATGGACGCGTCAAATTTGCTAAAACCAGCCTTGGCGCGCGGCCAGTTACGTTGTATCGGCGCGACGACGCTAGATGAATATCGCCAATATGTCGAAAAGGATGCCGCGCTGTCGCGCCGGTTCCAGCCCGTATTTGTTGATGAGCCAAGTGTCGAAGACACAGTTTTCATCCTGCGGGGTCTGAAAGAGAAATATGAGCTACACCATGGTGTACGGATTACTGATGATGCGCTGATTGCGGCGGCGCGCCTTTCGCACCGTTATATCGCTGAACGGTTTCTGCCCGATAAGGCTATCGATGTGATGGATGAGGCGGCGAGCCATCTGCGAATTCAATCCGAT
>CAJWKB010000041.1 GCA_913042065.1 uncultured Alphaproteobacteria bacterium
CGCTTACGATTTTTAAGAGCGCGTCTCGCAAACATGATAAATATACATCAAATTCTACAGATTTGTCTGTTTGAATAGTAATTTTTTGATGAAGGGACGCGTGCATTTGCCGGTTATGGAAAATTGTTGCGTCTAAAAAGGTGAAAGCCTCAATCAGCTCACTGACAGATTGAATCGAAATATCGCACCGATCCAAACAATATCTAACCTTTGGATCCAGCACATTTGATAGTGCGCCCCTATCTAAGGACCCGGTGTCTTTGTTAATCTCGCCGAGAAGGTCTTCAATCTCTTTTATAATGATGAAATCATCGAACCAAGTGATATTGAAGTCACTACCCTCTCCGATAACAATTAAGTCGTTTGTTAATCCATAGTCCATGTGTTTCCCCGTTTCTTAACACAGAGCTCAAAGACGAACATTTAAGAAGTTATTACAATAACAGAAATCTTCGTGAATTTCATTCCAAGAGAGCATAATGTTTCTCTAGCATCATCAAACACGTTTTTGTATCAGCTGCGTGTAATTCCCCTTAGTCGTTCAGACCTACGACGCAGCAGCTCGATCACGGTCAACAGAATAATTGACAACAGCACTAGCAAGGTCGCAACTGCAAGAATTGTGGGGCTTATCTGCTCTCGGATACCCGACCACATCTGCCTAGGAATTGTCCTCTGTTCGGGACTAGCAAGGAAAAGCACAGCCACAACTTCATCAAAGGATGTGATAAAGGCGAACAAACCGCCAGAAATCACACCTGGCACAATCAGTGGCATCTGTATCTTAAAAAACGTCTCGATTGGACCAGCGCCAAGCGAGCTGGACGCCCTAACAAGTGATTTGTCAAAACCGACCAGCGTCGCTGTCACTGTGATAATAACAAAGGGTGTTCCCAACACCGCATGCGCCATAATCACACCAAGATAGGTTTGGCTTAGATGCACTTTAGAATAGAAAAAAAACATGCCCGCTGCCGTGATCACCAAGGGCACAATCATTGGGGAAATCAGTATAGACATAATCAGACGACGGTGTGGCATTTCAGAACGGCTTAGGCCAATTGCAGCCAACGTCCCTAACGCTGTCGCTAACAGGGTTGCGCAAATGCCAATAAAAAAGCTATTGCGTATAGCGCGCATCCACTGACCATTATTCCACGTATCTGACAGCCATGCCCAGTCAAGCGGCGCGTCAGGCGCCTGCATGCCGTTGTGAAAAATATCTTTATACCAACGCAGGGAGAATGCCTCCGCGTCGAAAGTCAGCATTCCCGGAGTGAAACTGAAATACGGCTCTACATTGAAGGACAGCGGCAGCACAATCAAGACTGGCAGGATCAGAAACAGAAAAATCAGACCACAGATACAGCGGAAGGTGTAATGCCAAATCCGCTCACCAGTGCTGGTGTAAGGAGGAAGTTGTGCCATGATCTATCCGAGTTTCATATTGTCGATGCCAATAATGCGGTCATATGCCCAGTAAAGGACGAGAACACCACCAAGCAAGATGCCACCCAAAGCCGCAGCAAGCGACCAGTTAAGCGATTTTTGCATGTGATAAGCAATCATATTTGAGATCAACTGGCCATCTTGCCCTCCCACCAGTGCTGGTGTGATGTAATAGCCAATCGCCAGAATAAAAACGAGCAGACCGCCGGCTCCTATACCGGGAACAGTCTGCGGCATGTAGATCTTGACGAATGCCAGTGTTGGCGTTGCACCAAGCGAGCGCGCCGCCCGCATGTAGGATGGCGGGATTGTTTTCATCACCGAATAGAGCGGCAGAATCATGAACGGCAACAAGATATGCGTCATCGCTATGATTGTCCCAGTCATGTTGTAAATTAAAGAAAACCGGCTGTCGTCACCTGTAATCCCAACCCACACCAAAAAATCATTGACCACGCCCTGTGATTGCAGAATGGCAATCCACGCCGTCGTTCGGACTAGCAACGACGTCCAGAAGGGCAAAAGCACCATGATCATAAGCAGATTTGAATATTTCAGCGGCAGCGTCGCCAGCAGGTAAGCAACGGGGTAGCCAAGCAACAGGCACAGCAACATCACTGTGCCAGAGATGAACAATGTGCGGACAAACAGCTTGGTGTAGATCTGCCTCTTCGCGTCTTGTTCGACAAAACCCTGGTCCACCGTGTATTTCCTATCGAGTGACGTCGCATAATAACCAGGCGTCAGGCTCTGATTGGTCAGTTTCATTGCCTGCCAGACTTCCAACTTGCCCCATTTCTTCTTAATTGCAATCAGGTTTTGCTTATACGGAGCCTCAATTTTTTTCAGTTTGCGTGCTGTCGATGTGAACAGAGAGCGCGTGCCAGACAGTTCCTGGTTGACCCGCGAGGCAACTTTTCCAATTGTTTTGTCGGCTCGGTTTTGTTTCAGGTCAGCTACAAGAAGCGCATACATCTTCTCTGTTGGTTCACTGAGACCGTCCCAGACGCGCAATTCCTCGGTCAAATTAGGCATTAAACTCTCGAAACGATCGTTATAAACACCCTGCCACATCAATGCTAGGATGGGAAAAACGAAGGATGCCAGAACGAAGCCCAAAAGGGGTAGAACAAGCCCAACTGCGCGAATCCGGCTCCGAAACATTGCCTGCGCCAGCTTTTTTTTAAGCGGCGTGCCATCAGCAGCGGTAAGCGGAGTTGTCAAATTTTCGCTCATGATCAGCTCAAGACAGATTTTGGGTAAACATTAAACAAAGAGATAAATTTGATTAAATAGGCAGTGATCACGAACTTGCCGTGATCACTATTTTGTTGAAGCAGGCTATTGCAAACCGCTTAGCGGTTCACTGAGCAAGCCATGAATTAAAGCGCTCATTCAACTCGTCAGCATTATCTGCCCAGAATTCAAAGTCGTTTTGAAGAGCGTTTTTAAAGTTTGCTGGTGCTGTTGGCATGTGGTCGGCCATCTGTATTGATGGATCGCTGTGATACGTTCCCATAATTGCAACTGAGGAGGATCGGGCTGGACCGTATGGTATCCATGAGGCCTGAGCAGCAAGTTGCTCAGTTGCTGTTGAAAATGACACGAAGTCGAGGGCTGCCTCGACATTCTTCGAGCCTTTTGGAATGACCCAGAGATCGAGGTCGTAGATCTGACCATCCCAAACCATTTCAAATGACTGGTCCTCGGCAGCAACAGCATTAAAGATTCGTCCGTTCCAAGCTGTTGTAAAGATTACCTCACCATCCGCCAAAAGCTGTGGTGGCTGTGCACCAGCTTCCCACCAGATCACGTCATCCTTGATTGTATCCAACTTGGCAAATGCGCGGTCGATACCCGCTTCTGTACCAAGCACTTCGTAGACTTCATCTACAGGAACGCCATCGGCAATCAGAGCAAACTCCATAGTCACTTTGGGTGACTTGCGCATGCCTCGCTTGCCAGGAAAAGCCGTTGTATTGAAGAAGTCTGCCATTGTCTTAGGGGCGTTCCAATTACGGACCTTGCTGGTGTCGTAAACATAGACTGATGACCAGACAATATTTGCAACCGCACAATCAAACAGAGTCCCAGGCAAAAAATCCTCAGCAGCTGGAGTTCCATCTGGCGCCGGTGGCAGAATTGAGTGGTCAATTTCCTCGAGAAGACCCTCGTCACAGGCACGAATGGCGTCTGACAGCTCTACGTCGACAACATCCCAAGTGACGTTACCTGACTCGACCTGAGCCTTAATCTCGGCAATGCCCCCGCCATAATCTTCAGAAATGATATTGTGACCAGTACTTGCCATCCATGGCTTATGATAAGCTTCCACCTGGGATTTGGTGTAGGCACCACCCCATGAAACGACTGTCAGGTCAGCAGCGGATGCTGCGCCGACAACCAGAGTTGTCATTGCAGATGCAACAACTGCATTCTTGATAATTGAAGACATGATGTCTTTGCTCCCTTTAACATTTACACAACATTACGTTCTTTTGGTGATGCCCGACGGACATCGACAATCTTGTCAGTCATAGCTGACAAGGCTCCTTCAACATCCTAGCCAGATTTATGGCCGGTAATCAAGCGCACGGCAGTCTTCCGTCTCCCAGCCGACAAATACCTTGGCACCAATCTGCAGACCAAGTTGGCCTGAGGTATTGGGTACTTTCACGATAAACTCATCGTCACCAGCAACATTCATGCGACAGCGAATGTGGTCCCCAAGATAGATCAATTCCTCAATGCGGCCATTGAGCGCACTCATGCCGCGCGTTTTCTTTGGGGTGACAATGCAGCGCTCAGGGCGAACTGAAAGCAATGACCGCTCACCCTTACCAGCAACATTGACGGCCAGAGCCTTGACCATGTCGCCATTGTCGAGTTCAACCGAGGCAACACCCTTGGCGATTTCCTTGATCGTCCCCATGAGGCGGTTGTTCTCGCCGATAAACTGCGCAACAAAGGCATTCTCCGGCTTTTCATATAACGTCACCGGGTCGGCCAACTGTTGGATCACACCATCGTCAAAAACAGCGATGCGGTTCGACATTGTCAGCGCTTCCGACTGGTCGTGGGTTACATAAACCACTGTCACGCCTAGCGATTCGTGAATATGTTTAATTTCGTACTGCATATGCTCACGCAGCTGTTTGTCCAGCGCACCTAGCGGTTCGTCCATTAGCACCAAGTCAGGCTCAAACACGAGCGCCCGTGCAAGTGCGATCCGCTGTTGCTGACCACCTGACAGTTGCGCTGGCTTCCGATCGCCAAAGGCCCGCATCTGCACCATGTCTAGAACTTTAGTGACCTTTTCCTTAACGTCAGCGGGCTTCATTTTGCGGACCTTCAAAGGAAATGCCAGATTTTCCGAAACTGTTAAATGCGGAAACAGTGCGTAATTTTGGAAAACCATACCAATGCCGCGCTTATGCGGCGGGATGTTGTTGATCGGTCTACCACCAAGCTCGATATCGCCATGCGTCGCCGTCTCGAAGCCCGCTAGCATCATCAAGCAGGTTGTCTTTCCGGAACCAGATGGACCAAGCATGGTGACAAACTCACCAGCTGCAATATCAAGATTGAGGTCTTTGACGACGAGGGTTTCGCCATCATAACTCTTTTGAACACCTTTGAAACGAACAAAAGGATCGCTGCTGTCAAGCATAGGATGCCCACTATATAGTGAAAAAAGAAATAGATGCAGAATAAAAGCACGAGATCATGTTGCTTGGCAAGTGCTGAGGGCGTCTCAATTTCGACACTAATTTTCCTCTTTTTCACCACCTAGGAACGAGGCGGCCTCGAGTGGCTTTTCCGGGCTTGACCGACGTCTGCAAACTGGCTAAGGGCTCTGCCAATCACTATTGGAGTAAGCCCATGTCTGTCGATCAAATGATTCACGTAACACGCTGGCACAATGGCGAGAAAACCTTCTCCCCTTTTTCCGATGCAGAGATGACCCGCCGCAGCAGCGCAATGCAGGCGCTGATGGCGGAAAATGAAATCGATGCCTGTCTGTTCACCTCCTATCATAATGTCTGTTACTTCTCCGGCTTTGTGTACTGCAAGTTCGGCCGTCGCTATGGCGCGGTGCTGAATGGTGATGGCGTGACCACGATCTCGGCCGCGATTGATGGTGGCCAGCCATGGCGGCGATCGGTCGGCGACAATGTTACCTATACGGACTGGCGGCGCGACAGCTATTTCACCGCGCTCAAAGATCTACTGAAGGGCGTTAGACGGCTTGGCGTCGAGTTTGACGAGGTCAATCTTGACCTGAAAACGCTGCTCGAGGAGCATTTTCCGGATATTGAGCTGGTTGACTGTGCGGCGACGGCGATGCGCCTGCGCACCATCAAGAGCGCCGAGGAGCACAAGCTGATCCGCAAGGGCGCGGATATCTGTGCGGTTGGCGGGCGCGCCGTCATGGCCGCGGTCAGGGCGGGCGTTCCCGAACATGAGGTAGCCATCGCCTCGACCAACGCCATGGTCCGCGAGATTGCCAGCTCCTTTCCCTTTGTCGAGCTGATGGACAGCTGGACCTGGTTTCAGTCCGGGATCAACACAGATGGCGCGCACAATCCGGTGACCAACAAGCTGATCGAGGAGGGCGATATTCTCTCGCTCAACACCTTTCCGATGATTTTCGGCTATTACACCGCACTTGAGCGCACGCTGTTCTGCGGTTCGGCCTCAAACGCCCATAATGACCTGTGGCAGAAAAACTGTGCTGTACATGTCAGGGGCATGGAGCTACTGAAGCCGGGCTCCGTCTGCGGCGAGGTGGCAACCGAGCTGAATGAGATGTACCGCGAATGGGACCTGCTGAAATACCGTTCTTTCGGCTACGGCCATTCCTTTGGAGTTCTGTGCCATTACTACGGCCGCGAGGCGTCGGTCGAGCTGCGCGAGGACATCACCACCGTTTTAGAGCCGGGCATGGTTGTCTCGATGGAGCCGATGATCATGATCCCCGATGGCGAGCCGGGAGCCGGGGGCTATCGCGAGCATGACATTCTGATCATCACCGAGGATGGGGTGGAAAACATCACCAACTTCCCCTTCGGCACCGATGAGATGATCGTGGGGCGGTAACACACTGCTAGATAGACGGCAAAACAGGAATGCGATCGATCAGACAGCCCGGCCACTGATTACAC
>CAJWKB010000042.1 GCA_913042065.1 uncultured Alphaproteobacteria bacterium
TCAGCCAAGCGGTCTCCCCAATGCCAAGGTAGAGTTCATCAAGCATTGGCATATCACAAAACCCAGCAACCGGCCGGCCGGAGTCAAGCAGACCAACAATCGAGCCAAAGGTTGGCTTTCCCGAGACAAAGGCCTTTGTACCATCAATGGGGTCAATAACCCATTGATAGTTAGTACTGCCATCACCCCGGGTGACGTCATGCTCTTCTCCGAGGATATCATCGCCCTGGAAGCGGCTGGCAATTGCCTCACGAAAGGCGAGTTCTACATTTCTATCTGCGATTGTAACTGGGGAGGCATCGGCTTTGATCTCAATATTAGGGCGTGAGCGAAACCACTGTGAAATGATGGGCCGACTGACAGCGGCAAGGTCTGAAAGAAAAACAGCCAGCTCTAAATTGTCGATTTGGCTGTGGATCCGTGGATGTGTTGGCCTAACTTTCACTTTCAGCTGCAATTTCTTCAGCTGTTGGCAGAGCTGCCAAAGCATCAGTCTGCTGACGCAAATAGGCAATCATGTTTGCCCGGTCTTGAGGCTTTTTAAGTCCAGCAAAATTCATCTTCGTTCCGGAGATATAGGCTTTTGGCTTCGCCAAAAAGGCGTTCAGCGACTGGTAATCCCACACACCACCAATACCGGCGAGGGCGGCTGAGTATGAAAAACCGTCAACCGCGCCCTTCGCGGTATTGACGACTCCCCACAAAACCGGGCCAACCTTGTTCGCACCATCGGCGGCAAAAACATGACAAGCTGTACATTTCTTCGCCAGCTTTTCACCAGCCGCCGGGTCGGCATCGGCAAGCAGAGCCAGAATTGGTGCCGGACCCGTCTCAACAGGTGCGGCGCCAGCCACATCCGTTGTCTCGGGGACTGCGATCACATAAGCGTTTTTCTCCAGCTCGGTATGTGGCACCAGAACGTCTGCGAATTTGACACCAGCCATAAGCAACAAACCGGCAAGCAGAACGCCGGCAAACAGTTTGTTGAAACCCAACTCATCCATGCTGTCTTCCCCTGATCATCAGGAACTCCCCTTCACATTGAACCATGCTCAGACGTGATGTTCAAACCAACGGTGGCGATAGCCACTTCGTTAGCAGTCTACTTACCCAAAATAGATGACCCTCTCAAGCCTTTCCTAGCCTAACGACGCGTTTTCACTATGCAAAAACCCAAATATGTGATGAATTGCCGCATCATGAGCAAAACAGATAGCACAATTATCATCATCCCCGCCCGAATGGCGGCTAGCCGACTGCCCGGGAAGCCGCTAGCAGATATTGCAGGCAAACCGATGATCCAGCATGTCTGGGAACGCGCTAAAGCGGCTGATATCGCGCCAGTCTATGTCGCCACTGACCATCAGGAAATTGCCCATGTGATCCGGGCTGCAGGTGGCGAGGCGGTGATTACCAGGGATGATCATCCATCCGGCTCAGACAGGGTTTTCGAGGCACTGCAGATCATTGACCCTGACGAATCTTTTCAGACCGTTCTCAACCTCCAAGGCGACCTGCCTGAGATGGATCCAGAGATACCATTGGCACTTGCCGTCACACTCGAGAACAGCGGCGCCGATCTTGTAACACTGGTAACGCCTGTCACTGCCGAAGAGGCGGCCCGTCCCCAGGTGGTAAAGGCGGCAATTGCCTGGGACACAAGCACCGAACAGGCAACATCAACAGCCAACCGGTTTGGCCGCGCACTGTATTTCAGCCGCGTACCGATTCCGGCCAACGCGACTGAATATAACCATCATGTCGGCGTCTATGGCTGGCGGCGCAGCGCTCTTTCGGCCTTTGTCACACTGCCCCCATCACCGCTGGAATTGATGGAAAAACTAGAACAACTGCGTGCTTTGGAGGCAGGCATGACCATCGCGGTCGCGCGCATCAGCGCTGCACCTGGCGGTGTCGACACAAAAGATGATCTCACGGCAGCGCGCCGCAGACTCGGTTGTCGATCCACTGACCGGCATCATAGAGACCTACCGCCCAGCGTTGACAGCAGCCGCTAGCATCTTGATACTGCCGCGCAACATAGGGCAGTCCGGATGACGGCGGACTGCCATGCGAAACGGAGACAGAATTGTGAGTGATGCGGCCAACAAGATAGCGTTTCAGGGCAGCCTTGGCGCTTATTCCCACATGGCATGTCTGGCGGTCAAGCCGGAAATGATACCAATGTCCTACCGGTCATTTGAGGACATGCTACTAGCTGTTCAAGACGGCGACGCGCATCTGGCAATGGTACCAGTTGAAAATTCGATCGCTGGACGGGTTGCGGATATCCATCACCTCCTTCCCGAATCCGGTCTTTTTGTCATCGGCGAACATTTTCAACCGGTCAACCACCAGCTGCTCGCGCCACGCGGTGCCACGATTGACGACCTTGTTGAGGTGCATAGCCACGCACAGGGTCTGGCCCAGTGTCGGGAGCGGCTTCGCTCGCTTGGCCTGCAGCCAGTTATTCATCCGGATACTGCTGGTGCCGCCAAAGATATCGCTGCGCGCGGTGACAAAAAGGTGGGGGCCATTGCCTCAGCACTCGCCGGTGAGATCTATGACCTCGATGTGCTTATCGCATCCGCTGAAGATGCAGAGCAGAACACCACGCGCTTTTTGATCATGGCGCGCGATCCACAAACGCCAACACCGGATGGTGAGGCCATGGTGACAACGATGGTATTCCGTCTGCGCAGTGTTCCAGCGGCGCTTTACAAGGCGCTTGGCGGCTTCGCCACTAATGGCGTCAATATCACTAAACTGGAGAGCTACATGCGACCTGGCTTTTCTGACCACGCACAATTCTATGTGGATGTCGAGGGCCATACCGAGTCGCCGGCGATGAGACATGCGATGGAAGAACTCCGCTTCTATTGCGAGGAGGGCGAGGTCAAGATTCTTGGCAGCTACCCGGCAAACCGCACCAAAATTGGCAAAAGTTGACGCCACCCATCAAAACGGGTTTTGCTAGAAACGTTTTGTTTGTCGATGCGGGTGATAATTTGCTTGTCCGAAACTCAGCTTTGTTTCATATAAGTGTCAGGAAGGCTGGGTGGACATGTCACCCACCAATCCGGTCAGGCCCGAAAGGGAGCAGCCGCAGTGGACTGTTCATGGGTCGTCCAGTCTTCCGCTAGCTGATTGCGGGGACAGGTCGTCAACAATGAGCCAAGAGTCACCAACAGCCTATCGCGTTTTAGCACGCAAATACCGACCAGACACGTTTGCCACCCTGATTGGTCAAGAGGCGCTTGTCCGCACTCTGAGCAATGCGCTTGAGATGAAGCGTCTCGCTCATGCCTTTGTTCTGACAGGGGTTCGCGGCATCGGCAAAACCTCTACGGCGCGCTTGCTTGCCAAGGGATTGAACTGCATTGGTGTGGATGGCGATGGCGCGGAAACGCTTGAACCCTGCGGTAGCTGCGAGCCCTGCACAGCCATAAGTGCGGGACGACATGTGGATGTGCTGGAGATTGACGCAGCAAGCCATACAGGTGTGGATGATGCGCGCGAGATCATTGAGGGTGTTGGATATCGCCCAGTGTCGGCACGTTACAAAATCTACATCATCGACGAAGTGCATATGATGTCAAAAAACGCATTCAATGCGTTGCTCAAAACACTTGAGGAGCCGCCGGGAGCAGTCAAATTTATCTTTGCGACAACCGAAATTCGTAAAGTCCCAGTTACCATCCTGTCCCGATGCCAACGCTATGATCTGCGCCGCGTGTCAGCCGACATGCTTGAGGCGCATCTTCAAAAAATTTGTAAACAGGAGAGCATCACCTACGATGCGGTTGCCTTGCGCACAATCGCCGTGGCGGCTGAAGGCTCCGTGCGGGATGCATTGTCGATGCTCGACCAAGCGGCAGCCATGACAGCGGATAAATTGGTTGGGGATGCCGTCAACGAAATGCTTGGCCGGCCCGGTCGGAGGGAGTCACTCAGCATTCTGCAGGCAACATATGATGGCGACGTCGCCACCGCGCTGACACAGTTTGCACGTGTACACAAGAATGGCGCAGAAGCCGAGATGGTCGTCGCCGATCTCTTGAACATCATCCATCAGGCAAGTCTGGCCGCAGCTGGCGCAGATCTTGCCGATCTGGTCGAGAGTGAACGTTCCGGCATTACAGCGCTCAGTGATCTGGGCATCGCGAAGCTTGGTCGTGCATGGCAGATGCTGCTGAAGGGGCATGAGGAGGTTAGCAAGGCACCAAATCCGGCAGCCGCCTTTGAAATGCTGGTGATCCGGCTTGCCCACACGGCAAACATGCCAACCCCGGGGGACATCCTGAAAAAGCTGCCCAGCGCCCCTCATGCTGATGCAACAGGTCCATCTGCTGCAACACAGGCTGGCGCTGCACCGTCAGCTGCATCGGTGGGTCTGTCCTCTGGGCTGCATGAGGCTGAACCTGCTGCTCACCCGGCCTCATCTGGACAGATGTCTGGCAATGGTGGACAACAGCAGGCCGTAGCCGAGGAGATGCTGCCAAACACCCAACCCCACTCCTCCGAAACGCCACCTGCAGCAATGCCCCAACTGGAGCCAACCACAAAGCCCATCAACAGCCTCGCTGATATCGCCGCCCTTGCCGAGGCCAAGGATGAAATGTTGCTGGCCGCTCGAATACGTAAACATCTACGTCTTGTCTCACTTCATCCGGGCTCCTTGGAGATTGTACTAACCGAAAATGCGCCCGAACCATTGATTGGTGATCTGGCAAAATATCTGACCGAATGGACAGGGCGGCGTTGGCTGGTCTCGGTATCGGATGGTCCCGGTAGTAAAACAGTCGCTGAGGAACGCGCCGAACAGGCCAGTGCGTTGAAAGATGAAATCGCCGAAACGCCGCTGGTCAAGACCATCCTGACACTGTTCCCCGGCTCAAAGATTGAGGCAATCAATCCCAGTAATGCTGGAGACCGCAGCAGCAATCTGCATGGAAATGCAAATAATAAACCGCCAATGAATGGCGTGGAGAATGGCGAATGATGCGCAATATGGCCGGTATGATGAAGAAGGTTCAGGAGATGAAAGAACGCATGGAGGCGTTGCAAAGCGAGATGGAGCAGGCCAGCTTTGCCGCATCAGTGGGCGGCGATGCCGTCACCGTGAGCGTCAACGGCAAAGGTTATGTCCAATCTGTGTCGATCAATCCGACAGTAGTTGATGCAGCTGAAATTGATGTTCTGGAGGACATGATCTGTCTGGCGACGAACAACGCCAAACAGAATGCCGAGGCCGAGAGGGCTGCACGGATGAAAGACATTACCGGCGGCCTGCCATTGCCGCCCGGCATGAACTTGCCTTTTTAGATCAGCTGGCCTCACGATGGACAATACGGTTGAAAACCTAATAAGGAAAATGGCCCGAATCCCAGGGCTTGGCCCACGCTCTGCACGCCGCGCCGCATTGTTTCTGCTGCAGAACAGGGAACGGTTGATGGTGCCGCTCGCCCGTGAAATGAATGATGTGGCAACCCGCATACGTGCCTGTGCAGACTGTGGCAATCTTGACACTGGTGATGTCTGCAAGATCTGCAACGATCCTCGGCGGGACCGCTCCACCATTTGCGTCGTTGAAGATGTTGGCAGCCTGTGGGCGATTGAGCGAGCCGCGATCTTTCGCGGCTTGTATCATGTCCTCGGCGGCACACTGAGCGCGATTGATGGCCGTGGCCCGGAGGAGCTTCATATTGACCGGCTGGTCAAGCGCGCAGGTCACTCGGATATGGCCGAGGTAATTCTGGCGCTCTCGGCAACAGTCGATGGCCAAACAACCGCTCATTACATCCAGGAGCGCCTTGCTGGATTACCGGTTGAGATCACGCGGTTGGCACATGGTGTACCCGTTGGTGGGGAACTTGACTATCTTGACGACGGTACACTGGCGCAAGCGCTGAAAGCACGCGGCAAATTGGGTTAGCCCAACAGATCAGGCTTGCGATTGGCCGCGTCCACCACGGTCGAGACATTCTGTTCTTCAGCCACCTCAATTTGGATGATTTTCTGACCCCGTGACGTAATTTTGCGTGTCGAAGTCTGAATGTCGCTGATATCCTTTTCCGCCTGCTGAAAATGCGTGGCCAATTTGGCAACGCGGTCATCGAGCCGGGTCACATCCTCCATCATCATATCGACCTCTTTCTGAATCTGACCGGCCGCCTCATGCATCTGGGCATCCCGCAAAATAGCCCGGACAGTGTGTAGAATCAGCATCAAATTGTCTGGGCCAGCCATATATACATGCGCCCGCCGGCTAGCCTCGACAAGTTTTGGCAACTGCAGATTGACCTCAGAATAAACAGACTCTGATGGCAAAAACAGAATGGCACTCTGGGCGGTTTCGCCCGGGACTATATATTTCTGCGCAATATCATTGATATGTTTTTTGACGTCACCTTCCAGTGATC
>CAJWKB010000043.1 GCA_913042065.1 uncultured Alphaproteobacteria bacterium
TGGCGACACGCTGGTGGAGTCGGGCCTCGTCAGTCTCATCTACCTCGAGAATAATTCGTTTGCCAACCCGGATTTCACCGACTTCCTGAAACCCCAAATCTTTTAATGACCTGGCAATGGCCTGACCCTGTGGGTCCAGAACCCCCTCTTTGAGTGAAATATTGACGATGACTTGCATTTGTCTACCTTTGGTATGTTGCTGTCAGTTTGTCTGTTGTGCTTGTTGCTAGGTCAGATCAGGCACCGTGACGCCAAGACGCCGGGCAATCTCCTGATAAGCGTCAATGAGGCCACCAAGATCTCGGCGAAACCTGTCTTTGTCCATTTTCTCATTGGATTGTGCGTCCCACAGGCGGCAATTATCCGGACTGATCTCATCAGCCAGCAGCAACTCGACCCCATCGTCAATCTGGGCGCGGCCAAATTCCAGCTTGAAATCAATCAGTCTTACTCCGATGCCGTGAAATAGCCCTGTCAGGAAGTCGTTGATCCGCAGCGTGTAGTCATAGATGACATCCAACTCATCAGCACTGGCCCAGCCAAATGTGATAATATGTTCAGCGGCGATGATTGGATCTCCCAACACGTCGTCCTTGAGGCAGAATTCCACGAGTGTTTTGGGCAGGGCAGACCCTTCCTCTATTCCTAGCCGGGGACAAATGGAGCCGGCAGCGACATTGCGCACCACGACTTCAACCGGAATGATCTCGAGCTTGCGGATCAGCTGTTCCCGGTCGTTCAGTCGCCTTAGAAAATGCGTCGGAATGCCGATCTGCTCAACCGCCTGCATGATGTGTTCGCTGATATAATTGTTTAGTACGCCCTTGCCGGTGATGATGTCTTTCTTCTGCGCGTTGAAAGCAGTTGCATCGTCCTTGAAATACTGAACGAGTGTCCCGTCTTCTGGTCCGTCAAAAATGACCTTAGCCTTGCCTTCATAAAGCTGTTGTCTGTCAGTCATGCTTGCGTCAGTCCCCTAGCCGGTATTTTGTTGCTGGTTGATCGGCAAAAACCCGGTCAAAGATTGTATCGACATGGCGGAAATGCTGGCCTAGATCAAACAGGGATTCCAGCGCCGCATCATCGAGATGCGCCTGGACATCGGTATCGGCTTTTAGCAGTTCAAGATAGCTGCCACCATCCTGCCATACCCGCATCGCATTTCGCTGGACGTATTTATACGCGTCCTCCCGGCTGACTCCGGCCTGCGTGAGGGCCAGTAGGATTTGCTGCGAATGCACAAGGCCACCGAGCTGATCGAGATTGGCCTGCATTCTGTCAGGGTAGACCAGCAGATTTTCCATCACGCTGGCGAGCCGATGCAGAGCGAAATCAAGGCCAATTGTCGCATCAGGGCCAAACACACGCTCTACAGAAGAGTGCGAGATGTCACGCTCGTGCCAGAGCGCCACATTTTCCAGCGCTGGCGTGACTGCAGCGCGAACGATCCGCGCAATTCCAGTCAGATTTTCGGTCAAGACGGGGTTGCGCTTGTGCGGCATTGCCGACGAGCCTTTCTGCCCGGTGGAAAAAAATTCTTCGGCCTCACGGACCTCGGTGCGTTGCATGTGTCGGATTTCGGTCGCTAGGCGCTCGATTGAGCCGGCGACAACGCCTAGCGTTGCGAAAAACATCGCGTGCCGGTCACGGGGAATGACCTGTGTTGAGACAGGTTCGACTTTCAGGCCCATCTTCTTCGCGACATGCGCCTCAACGGCCGGATCGATATGGGCAAAAGTACCTACAGCTCCGGAAATGGCGCAGGTGGCAATCTCGTCACGCGCTGCCTGCATACGGCGGTAACAGCGGGAGAACTCGGCATAGAATGTGGCGAGCTTTAGGCCGAGGGTCGTTGGTTCGGCATGGATTCCATGACTACGACCGATGGTTGGCGTGCGCTTGAATTCATGCGCCCGTATGCGCAGCGCGGCCAACAGACGCTCAATCCCTTCGAGTATTAAATTGCTCGCCCGTGTCATCTGCACGGCAAGGGCGGTGTCAAGAACGTCTGACGAGGTCATCCCCTGGTGAACAAAACGTGCGTCAGGGCCGACATATTCGGCAAGATTGGTCAGAAAGGCGATCACGTCATGTTTCGTTTCCCGCTCAATCTCGTTGATGCGGTCAATGTTGAAGGCACCGTTTTCCCAAACCGTTTTTGCGACCTCGGCAGGGATTACGCCGAGCGCCGCCTGCGCGTCACAGGCATGCGCCTCAATCTCGAACCAGATTTGAAACTTACTCTCCTCCGACCAGATGGTACTCATTTCTGGCCGGGAATATCGCGGGATCATGCGGTCAATTTCCTTTGCGTTGGATTGGGCCAAGTTGTAACATTGGGCTCTGAAAAAAACCAGTGCTGAACCCACAATTTGTGGCTGTAACGCGAGGGAAACCACAAGATGCTGTTACGTCGGATTATTTTTGGTGCCTTGATGCATGCGGCGCGGAACCCCGCCGTCCAAAAAAAGGCTGGTGAGGCCGCTAGCAAGGCGTTGGAAGCGGCAAAACCTGGACTCTTGCGGGCGAGCAGGCGCGCTGGTGAATTGACCCGCAAGGCAAAAGACAAGGTTACGTCAAGTGACAAGTAGCAGCGATACTTTCCAGCCTATAAATGGTCGAGTGATTTAGAGACTGATATATTGTGTCCTGGCAACGATCAGATGGCCATGCAAATTAATTGTCATCAATTCTAGAGCGCGTCGCAATTCGTCTGTTCTCTTGATATCAGCAGGTGATGGTGTTGTCTCACTACATGGGTGATCATAGACAAGAATCACTGCCTGTGCATGGTGTTTCAGCGCTGAAGTAATCGCCTCACCTACAAAGACCGCGGTCTATTCAACAGTGCCTTTTGACAATGTTTCCTCGGGAATCAGGCGATTGCGGTTATCAAGGTAGAGCATGATCAGATATTCGATTGTTTCATGTGCAAGCTAGTCGATGCAGTAATGTTTGACAGCGCCCAAACTTGTCAGGACAGGGCAATCATGAATTTTGGCATGGGCCAGATGGGGGCCAGCCGCCTTGACGAGTTTCAGCGCACTAATCGACGCACCACCTAGGCCGCTCTCATTGGCTAGCTGCTGCTCTGGCGCTCGTAGAACGTTGGCGAACTAAGCGAGCTGCCGTATCAAGACCTTGGCAAGCGGCTTGGTGTCGCCGCGCGACTGTCCGGTGAACAAGAGTATTTCTAGTATTTTTCAGCTCGGTAAGCGTTTCGGTGCCCTTGGTCAGCAAACTCTTGCACAGACGCGGGCGATGTCCTTTTGCGTGATGATTGGCCATACATTTTGGTACGGCGATGATCCTAAAGATTAGTTGAAAGATCACAGGAAATTGTCAGCAATAAGGCGGTTGTGTATAGCCAGCAGGTGACAGGGTAAAAATCTCTGGATCACCCTCAGTGATGCCGATGGAATGTTCAAACTGCGCCGACAGGGATTTGTCCCGGGTAACAGCTGTCCACCCATCGCCAAGGATTTTTGTTTCGGCCTTGCCGGCGTTGATCATTGGTTCGATGGTGAAGATCATGCCAGGTTGCAGCGTCAGTCCTGTCCCTGGATTTCCATAATGCAGCACCGTTGGAGCGCAGTGAAAAGTCTGCCCCAAACCATGACCGGTAAAATCACGCACAACGGAAAACCGCATTGCCTCGGCATAGCTTTGAATGGCGTGGCCAATGTCGCCAAGGGTGTTTCCAGAGCGCGCGGCGGCAATGCCTCGCATCAGGCACTCATAGGTAACCTCGCTGAGCAATTTTGCCTTGACCGATGGCGCTCCAACAAAAAACATTCGTGAGGTGTCGCCATACCAGCTGTCCAGAATTACTGTGACGTCGATGTTCAGAATATCTCCGCTTCGCAGTGTTTTTGGGCCGGGGATGCCGTGGCAGACGACATGGTTGAGCGAAATGCAGGTGGATTTTGGAAAGCCCTTGTAATTGAGTGGCGCCGGCAACGCACCACGTGCAAGAATATATTCATGGCACAGCCGGTCGAGTTCTTCGGTTGTCACCCCGGCTACGACATGCGGTGCGATCATATCAAGCACTTCTGCGGCTAGCCGTCCGGCCGCGCGCATTCCAGCAAAGCCCTCTTCCGTATGACGCATCGCTGTTTCGCTTCGCATTCTTTTGCCTGCTGTGGTCTGTCTGTTGTCAACCTAGGCAAAGCATTTAAAGCCAAACATCGATCCTGCCAAGCCCTTGAACCCTTGAAATGGTATTTTAGTGGCTTTTGAGGCAGAAATGGAGGTCTGCCCTTTTTCCGAGTTCTGATGGCACTACATAAGGGGTAGCCGTAAGATCAATGAGAGAGTTTAGGTGACCCATCCTGCAAAACTGAACCCGACAGCCGCGATCATCGTTATCGGTGATGAAATTCTCTCCGGTCGGACCAAAGAAAAAAATATTGGTT